>CANRIQ010000010.1 GCA_947630655.1 uncultured Clostridia bacterium
ACCCCACGCCGCTTGCCTTTATCGCAATAGGCGCGTGCTCGCGCGAGCTTCCGCAGCCGAAATTCATATTTGCGACGATTATATCGCCCTGTTTTACGTTTTTGACAAAATCCTTGTCAATGTCCTCCATACAATGGGAAGCAAGCTCCTTGTGGTCGGACGTGTTGAGGTATCTTGCGGGGATAATTACGTCCGTGTCGACGTTGTCCCCGTATTTATGTACAAAACCATGCGCTTTCATCAAAATTCCTCCTTATTTATCAACGTTTGCAATATACCCTTTAAGCGCGCTTGCAGCGGCTATCGCGGGAGACGCGAGATAGACCTCGGAAGTGGTGTCGCCCATTCTTCCGACAAAGTTTCTGTTAGTCGTGGAAACAGCTCTCTCGTGCGGCGCGAGAATTCCCATATGTCCGCCGAGGCACGGTCCGCAGGTCGGCGCGGAAACTACCATTCCCGCCTCTACAAACGTTTCAAGCAGACCGTTTTTCAGCGCGTCAAGATAAATCTGCTGGGTTGCGGGGATAACGATAGCGCGAACGCCCTTTGCGACCTTTTTGCCCTTTACAACCTTCGCGGCAATTTCAAGGTCGCTGTATCTGCCGTTCGTACACGAGCCGATGACTACCTGATCAATCTTGATGTTGAGCTTCTCTGCCTCGTCAATAGTCTTTGTATTCTCGGGCAGGTGCGGGAAGGAAACAGTTGACTTCACCTGCGACAAATCGATGTCAATAACACGGCTGTAAACGGCGTCAGTGTCCGCTTTAAACACCTCGGGAGTGCGGTTGGTTCTGCCCTTTACATATTCGAGAGTAACCTCGTCAACCTCGAAAATGCCGTTTTTCGCGCCCGCCTCGATTGCCATATTCGCCATACAAAGCCTGTCGTCCATGGAAAGCGACTTTAACCCCTCGCCCGTGAATTCCATCGACTGATACAAAGCTCCGTCAACGCCGATAAGACCGATTATGTGCAGGATAACGTCCTTGCCGCTTACCCATTCGTTAAGTTTCCCGGTAAGGTTGAATTTAATCGCCGAGGGCACCTTGAACCATGCCTCGCCCGTTGCCATGCCCGCCGCCATATCGGTAGAACCCACGCCCGTAGAAAACGCTCCGAGCGCGCCGTAGGTGCAGGTGTGGCTGTCCGCGCCGATAACGCAGTCGCCGGGGACTACAAGCCCTTTTTCGGGGAGCAGGGCGTGTTCAATCCCGACGTTTCCGACGTCGTAGAAATTCGTTATATCGTACTTCTCCGCAAAATTACGGCACTGCTGGCACTGGATAGCCGCCTTGATGTCCTTGTTCGGCGTGAAGTGATCCATTACAAGCGAAATTTTGTCCTTGTCAAACACTCCGTTAAAGCCGTTTTTGTTGAACTCGTTTATCGCGACGGGGCTTGTGATATCGTTTCCGAGAACCATATCAAGCTTTGCGCGGATAAGCTGTCCCTCCGACACACTTTCAAGTCCCGCATGTTTAGCGAGAATTTTCTGCGTCATTGTCATTCCCATTGTTAAAACCCTCCATTATATATTTTGCGAACGTCAGCCGTTCAGGTATTTCAGCACAAGCTCCTTGCACTTTGCGGGATTTGCCTGCCCTCTGGACGCCTTCATGCACTGTCCGACAAGAAATCCCAGAGCGTTTGTTTTGCCGCCGCGGTAGTCGGAAACCGACTTCTCGTTTGCCGCGAGAACCTCGTTTACTATCTTTTCAATAGCACTATCATCGGAAATCTGCGAAAGACCCTTTTCGGAGATAACCGCGTCGATATCGGCGTTGTTTTTCATTATCTCATCGAAGATGATTTTTCCCGAATTGTTTGAAATTTTCCCGTCCTCGATAAGCTTTATAATCTTCACAAGCTTTTCCGCGGTGAGATTTGACCCGGAAATGTCCTTCCCCGTCTCGTTCATATATTTTGAAACGTCAGCCAAAATCCAGTTTGAAACGGTTTTCGGGCTTACGCCGCCTATTGAAACGCACTCGTCGAAAAGCCCGCATCTCTGAAGATTTTCCGCGATAAGCTCCGCGTCGGTCTGCGGAATTCCAAGCTCCTTTACATAGCGTTTAACCTTTGCGTTCGGAAGCTCGGGGATAGTCTTTTTGAGTTCCTCGACTTTTTCAAGCGGAATATAGATGGTCGTAAGGTCGGGTTCGGGAAAATAGCGGTAATCCTGCGCGTCCTCTTTTGAACGCAAAAGGAAATTTTCGCCCTTAAGATCGTCCCAGCGGCGCGTTTCCTGGAAAATCTCCTCGCCGCGCTCCAGAGCCTCTATCTGACGACGGCTTTCGTAATCGATAGCCCTCATAGCACCCGAAAAAGAGTTGACGTTCTTCATCTCAACGCGCTTGCCGAATTCTGTTGACCCCTTCGGACGCACCGAGACGTTTACGTCGCAGCGGATAGAGCCTTCCTGCATTTTACAGTCGGAAATGTCGATATACTGTAAAATGGATTTCAGCGTTTCAAGGTACGCTTTTGCCTCGGCGGAGCTTCTCATATCCGGCTCGGAAACTATTTCTATAAGCGGCACTCCGCAGCGGTTGAAATCCACAAGAGAGCCCTGAAAAGCGTCGTTGTGGAGCATTTTGCCCGCGTCCTCCTCAATATGGATACGCGTTATGCCTATGCGCTTTTCCACGCCGCCGTCAAGCATAACATCGACATATCCGTGTTCGCAGAGCGGAATATCCGCCTGGGAAATCTGGTAGGCTTTTGGCAGATCGGGGTAGAAATAGTTCTTTCTGTCCTGCTTGCAAACATTATTTATAGAGCAATTTGTCGCATGACCCATTTTCACGGCGTATTCTACAACCTTTTCATTAAGCGTGGGGAGAGTTCCCGGCATACCCGTGCAAATCGGGCAGATTTGCGTATTTACCTCAAGTCCGAAAGCGTTGCGGCAACTGCAATAGATTTTCGTCTTTGTGTTAAGCTCCGCATGGACCTCAAGTCCTACTATGGTTTCGTATTCCATCTGTTCTCCCTCCTTACACGTTGACGGGGCGCGCTTCGCCGTAAAGCTTCTCAACCGCAAAGGCGGCGTTTAAAAGCGTCTGTTCGTCGAATTTTTTGCCGATAAACTGAAGTCCCGCGGGCAGTCCGTTCACCTTGCCGCAGGGAACGCTTACGGCGGGCAGTCCCGCGATATTTACCGTTACCGTGCAAATATCCGCCGCATACATCTTCGTCGGGTCGCCCATATTCTCCCCGAGCCTGAACGCTGTGCCGGGAGTTGCGGGAGTCGCTATAATATCGCACCTGCCAAACGCCTCGTTAAACTCCTCGACTATCTTCATTGCGACAAGCTTTGCCTTCTTGTAATATGCGTCGAAAAAGCCGCTCGACAGCACAAACGTTCCGAGCATAATTCTGCGCTTTACCTCGTCCCCGAAGCCCTCGCTGCGGGTCTTTTCATACATATCTATAAGGCTGTCGTAATTTTCCGTGCGGTAACCGTATTTTACGCCGTCAAAACGCGCGAGATTTGAGGAGGCTTCTGCGGAGGAGATGATATAATACGCGTTAAGGGCGTATTTTGTGCTCGGAAGCGAAATATCGACAATCTCCGCGCCTTTCTTTTCAAGCTCGCGGACGGTATTCATAACCGCCTGCTTTACGCTGTCGTCAACGCCCTCTCCGAAATATTCCTTCGGAACGCCTATGCGAAGCCCCTTTACATCGGAATTGAGCTTACCAGCAAAATCGGGATATTCTCTGTCAGCCGAAGTGGCGTCCATGCTGTCGTGACCGCAGATTGTCCCGAAAAGCATAGCCGCGTCGGTGACATTGCGCGCTAACGGTCCTATCTGGTCGAGAGAGCTTGCAAACGCCACCAGCCCGTAGCGCGACACCGCGCCGTAGGTGGGTTTAAGACCGACCGTGCCGCAATAGGACGCGGGCATTCTTATCGAGCCGCCCGTATCCGACCCGAGCGTTACAACTGCGCTTCCCGCCGCGACTGCCGCCGCCGAGCCTCCCGACGATCCTCCCGGAACGCGGTCTAAATCGTGCGGATTATGCGTTTTCTTAAAATGAGAGTTTTCGGTGGAGCTTCCCATAGCAAACTCGTCCATATTAAGCTTGCCTGTTATAACCATATCCGCGGCGTTTATCCTGCCTATTACAAACGCGTCAAACGGCGGAACGTAATTGTAAAGCATTTTCGACGCGCAGGTGGTTAAAACGCCTTTGGTGGAGATGTTGTCCTTAATGCCTATGGGAATTCCCGCAAGCGGGGAAAGCTGCTCCCCTTTTGCAAATTTCGCGTCGACCTCCCGCGCCTTTGAAAGAGCGTTTTCCTCGCAGACCGTAAGATACGCGCCGACCTTGTCGTCTGTCGATTTAATTCTGTCCAGAACCGAGCGCGTTATCTCCTCGGAGGAGCATTTCTTTTCTCTTAGCATAAGCGACAACTCGTTCGCCGACATTTCATACAATTCCATTTATGTCGTCCTTTCTTATTCTACTGTCTTTGGTACTACAACGCAGCCCGCCTGCATCTTCGGAGCGTTTGCGAGAAGCTCCGCGCGGGACAGCTTGTCCTCGGCGGGAACGTCCTCCCGAAGCTTCATGGGGTGCTCGGGATCAAGTCCCGAAGCGTCTCCCGTAACATCGGGAAGCTGTTCGACCATGGAAACAATGCTTTCCATATCCTTCTCGAATTTTGAGAGCTTTTCGTCCTCAATGCGAAGCCTTGCAAGCTTTGCCAGATGCTGTACATCGATATTCATTATGCCTCTCCTTCCTTATTTGCCATTTTAAGGAATTCCTCTTCCGTCAAAAGAGGTATTCCGAGTTCGTTTGCCTTATCAAGCTTTGAGCCTGCCTCTTCTCCCGCGAGAACATAGCTTGTCTTTTTGGAGACAGAACCGCTGCATTTGCCGCCGCGCTGTTCAATTATCTTCTTAGCCTCGTCGCGTTTAAGCGTCGGAAGCGTTCCCGTAAGCACAAAAGTAAGCCCCGCAAACACATCCGACACCTTTTGCTCGGAATATTTCATATTAAGCCCGAGCTCCTTCAGTCTCTCTATAAGCGACAGCATATGCGGCTCACGCATTGCCGTATAAACGCTTTTTGCGAGAACCTCGCCTATGCCGTCTATCGACGAAATATCCTCCGTTGAGGCGTTCATAATCGCCTCAACAGAGCCGAATTTCTTGCACAAAAGCGTTGCCGCGCGCTGTCCTATTCCGCGAATTCCGAGAGCGAAAATAAGGCGGTCGGGTTCGTTTTTCTTTGAATTTTCGATAGCCGAAATGAGGTTTTCGGCGGACTTTTGCCCGAAACGCTCCAAAGCCGTTAAATCCTGCGTGTTAAGGGTGTACAAATCGGCGGGATTATGCACAAGATTAGCGTTTACAAGCTGCTCTACAACAGCCTCTCCCAAGCCGTCGATATTCATCGCCCCGCGGGAAGCAAAATGCTCGAGCGAACGCAAAAGCTGCGCGGGACACTCGATATTCTGACAGCGGATAACCGCCTCGTCCTCGTCGCGCAAAGCCTTTGCTCCGCACACGGGACACACGTCGGGAATGAAAAACGGCTCGGAATTTTCCGCGTGTTTTGCCGATTTTACAACCTCGGGGATAATGTCCCCCGCTTTTCGCACAACTATAATATCTCCCACGCGGATATCCTTTTCGGCTATATAATCCTGATTATGAAGCACTGCCCTCGAAACGGTCGTTCCCGCAAGCTCCACTGGGTCGAAAACCGCCACGGGAGTAAGCGCGCCCGTGCGCCCGACGTTTATCTCGATATCCCGCAAGAGCGTTTCCTTTTCCTCGGGCGGGTATTTAAACGCCACAGCCCATTTCGGGACTTTCGCCGTCGCGCCGATTTCGTTTCTTAAAGCAAGATCGTTTACCTTTATCACCGCGCCGTCGATGTCGAACGGCAGCGAATGCCGAAGCTGTCCGATTTCATCAATGCGCTGTAAAATTTCATCTGCGGTATGGCAGATTTTCACATCGGGGATAATGTGAAAGCCCATTTTTTCAATGAATTCAAGCGACTCGGAGTGAGTGGAAAATTCTTTCCCCTCCGCCCTTTGAATATTGAAGCAGAAAATATCCAACTTTCGTTGAGCGGTTATTTTGCTGTCCTTCTGGCGAAGCGAACCCGCCGCCGCGTTGCGGGGATTTTTCGGGAGCGGTTCGCCGTTCTTTTCGGACTGCTCGTAAAGCTCGGCAAAGCTCTTTCTCGGCATATACACCTCTCCGCGAACCTCAAGCAACGGAAGCTTTTCGGGGAGAGACAGCGGAATAGAACGGATTGTTTTCAAATTCGGAGTAATGTCCTCGCCGATAAAGCCGTCGCCGCGCGTTGAACCAATCGCGAGAACCCCGTCATGGTACTCCAGCGACACCGAAAGCCCGTCTATCTTCGGCTCTACGGTGAATTCCTTCGCGCCCTCCCCGCTTACCCGCTCGACAAACGCGCGAACCTGCTCCACATCAAAAACGTCCTGAAGCGAGCCCATCTGCACCTCGTGCCGAACCTTATTAAACGTGCTTTGCGCCGAACCGCCGACCCTCTGCGACGGAGAATCCGCCGTTAAAAGCTCGGGAAATTCGCCCTCGATAGAACGCAGTTCCCGCATAAGAGCGTCGTACTCGTCGTCTTCAAGCTTTGGCGCGTCAAGATCGTAATAATCGTGATTTGCCTTCTCAAGAATGACTTTAAGCTCATCTGCGCGCTTTTTTGCTTCATTGATATTCATAATTCTCTCCCGTTTACGAAGCTTACGCCCCGTAGTCGTTTATAATTCCCTCGACGTCGCTTCCGCCCGAATCGGTGATAACGTGCGTGTACGCCTCGGGCACTCTCCCGACAATTACCGTTTCGGCGGCAACTATCGAGGTCGAAACAGGCACTCTCGTCGACAGTCCGGGTATTACCGCGTCAACCTCCGCGTCTATTTCAATAACTATCCTGTGCAGGGTCTGATTTATCCCCGCTTCGGAAAACTCGCTTATAATCGAGGTGTTTGCATACCCCAGCGGCACAACGCTCATTCCCACGTTGAAGCCCTTGCCGTTTAAAAACTGCACGCCCGTAAGAGTGCCTATCGGTATGTCGATGTCAACCCCCGCCAGACGCTCTATCTCGCGCTCCACGCGGTCGGCTATCGCGGTTTTGAGTTTGTTTATATTCAAAACATTGCTTTCCACCGAGATAACCTCGCCGTCGTTGTTGGTGGAAAGAGTTACCAGTTGTGAATAATCCGTACCCTCGCGTTCAAGCTCCGCCATAACCGCGCTGTTTATTATATCCGAGACTGCCTCGTGACAGCGATAGCCGTTTATCGTCTCCACCACGGGACGAAAGCTCATATCCGCCAGAATAAGCAATCCCAGAAGCACCATACCCAATGCGCCGAGCTTTAAAAACACCCGTCCGAAAAATCCGCTGATCTTCCGTTTCATAGCCGTTCACCCCCTGCATTATATGTTTATTTGGGAGAACGGTGAAATATGGCTTTGTCCGAAATTATCCGCCGATAAATGCGCAAAAAGCCTTATACGCCGAATAAATATCGGTCTTTGCGGTAATCTCGAACGGAGCATGCATCGACATTACCGGCACGCCCACGTCAATGGTGTCGATATTGAGATTTGCGATATAAGCCGCAACCGTTCCGCCGCCGCCTATATCCACCTTTCCAAGCTCGCCTGTCTGCCAGATAACGTCCTTTTTATCGAGAAGAGCGCGTACCTCCCCGACAAACTCGGCAGACGCGTCCGAAGTGCCGCTTTTTCCCCGTGACCCCGTAAACTTAGTTACGCACACGCCGCCGTTTAACACGCAGGCATTGTTTTTCTCGAATACATCGGGGAAGGTCGGATCAAACGCCGCGTTTACATCGGCTGAGAGACATCTTGACGCCGAAAGAACGTCCCGCCCGCACGCGCCGAAGGCTTTCGCAAGATCGGCGATAAAATATTTGAGATACGCCGAACGAAGTCCCGTATTGCCGTCCGAACCGGTTTCCTCCTTATCGGTAAGCACTGCGACAGCCGTTTTTTTGAGATTTTTAGCCTCCAATATCGCCATAAGCTCGGTATACGCGCAAACTCTGTCGTCCTGACCGTAACCGCCCACAAGGCTTCTGTCAAAGCCGATGTCGCGCGCCTTGAACGCAGGCACGGCTTCAAGCTCCGCCGACAGGAAATCCGCTTCGGTTATGCCGTATTTCTCATTCAGCAGCATTAAAATATTGAGCTTTACAGCCTCGCTTGCTTCGTCGTCCTTAAACGGGCGCGAACCTATGATCAGATTAAGCTCCTCGCCTTTAACAATCTCCGTCGCGCTGCGCTTCATCTGCGTTGCCGCAAGATGCGGCAGAAGATCCGACACGCAGAAAACAGGATCGTTTTCGTCCTCGCCGATGTTGACCGAAATTTTCGTCATATCGGACTTTACAATCACTCCGTGAAGCGACAGCGGAACAGTTGTCCACTGATATTTCTTAATTCCGCCGTAATAATGAGTTTTGAAATAGCCCAAATCATCCTTCTCGTACAGCGGATTTTGCTTCATATCAAGCCTCGGGGAGTCGATATGCGCCGCGATTAAGTTTACGCCGCGCTCAATCGGCTCTTTTCCGATAACCGCAAGCAAAACAGCCTTTTCGCGGTTTACGCGGTAAACCTTATCGCCGGGCTTATAGGTCTTGTTTTTGTCGAACTCAACAAATCCCGCAGCCTTCGCCGCACGCTCGATAAATCCCGCAGCCTCGCGCTCGGTCTTTGCGGCGTCAAGGAAACGCTTGTAGCCCTCGCAAAACTTATCGCATTTTTCGACCTCGGCGTCGCTTAAGCGAAAATATGCGTTCTTTTTCTTAAGGAACAGCTTTTCTTTAAGCTCCTTTGCGGTTTTCGAGCCCTTTTCGCTTTTTTCGCTCTTTACGGGCTTTTCGTTTTTTTCGGTTTTGGACATTGAAATAACTTCCTTTCATTAGGTTTTATTTGTTGTAAAGCCTTAAATAGGTATTATAGGCTTTTGTGATTTTTGAAACATAATACGCGGTGTCGTCTATCGGAATAACGTCAAGATGAACGCCGTCCGCGGAATAATTGCTGTCGGACAGCCACTCGTTTACCTGACCGCGCCCCGCGTGATACGCCGCGGCGACAGCGTCAAGATTGCCGAATTCCCTGCAGAGATACGATAGAAGCCAGCAGCCGTACTTAATATTCGTTTCGGGGTCGAACATATCGTAATAAACGCTCTCATCATCGCCCGTTTTGAACTTTATCCAGTCAAACGTGGTCTCCATTATCTGCATAAGCCCCCGCGCGCCGACATTCGACACTGCGTCGGGACGATAGCCGCTTTCGGTCTTTATAACCGCGTAAACGAGGTATTTGTCAACCCCGTATTCACGGGAATAACGCTCGACATAACTCTCGTATTTTATCGGGTGGGAATTTCTTACATACGAATCATACCCGATATATGCGAGAATTGCCACTATCGCAAGCGCGATTATCACCGTCACCGCGATAACGGGAGCGGCGTTGTTTCTTTTTCTGCGTTTTATCATACGTCGAATTCGCCTTTCATTTTGTCCGCTGTCCGCTCGGCAGAAAGCCTTAATTCCTCCGCCGACGAATTGTTTTCTATACAAAAATCCGAATTTTCCCTGAAAAAATTCTCTTTATGCTGCGAGGAAAGCCGCTCGGACGCCTGCCGCTCGGAAATGCCGTCCCGAAGAGCAATTCGCTTCGCGCAAAGCTCCGGATTTGCCGTAACGCACACAATCCTGTCGCACACCATATCGAGCTTTGACTCGAAAAGCGTCGGCGCGTCCAGCACCGCTATCCCGCGGGAGCTTTTAAGCCTTGTCACAATATCGTACACGATGTACGGGAAAATTACCCGCTGATAACGCTCGCGCATGTCCTCGTCGCGGTAAATAGCGTCCGCGACAGCGGCTCTGTCAAGCGTGCCGTCGCTTTTTATAAAGCCCTTTGAGAGCCTGCTTGCAACTTCATCTAAAAAAGCAGGGTTATCCGCCGCACAGCGTGCCGATTTATCGCAGTCTATAACCTCAAAGCCCTTATCCCGAAACACCGCGCTTACGGTGGATTTTTCTGCGCCGCTCATTCCCGTAAGCCCTATTACAATAATATTCGGAAAACGAAGCATATTATTCAACCTCTATCGTCCTGAACGCCGCGGCGCGAAGCAGCCTGTTGTACACCGCAAGCCCCACGCCCGTTTTTTCGGGGATTTCCACCAAAACGGTTTTCGCGCCGAGCTCGTCCGCCGTCCGAAGCAGCTCGAAAAGCCGCTTTGCCTGCAATTCGGAGGTTTTCCCGTAATCTAAAAATCCGTCAGTTTCGGAAACGCCAGCCCCGAGAGCCAAAACGCCGTTTTCGGTTTTAATCCTCCGGGAGCAGTATTTTCTGAACTTCTCGCCGTGAGCGTTAATTATATAAACATCAGCCGCGGGAGAATAGTGCTTGTACTTCATTCCGGGAGACAACGCCTTTTCCCCGCCGCGAAGCCCCTCCACGACCGCGCGGTCTACCTCGGTTTCCCCGAACTCGGACAGCATTTCGGCGGTTATCCCGCCGGGGCGCAGAATGTGTATTTTGTTGTCCTTAAAGCAAATTACCGTGCTTTCAACACCGACTTCGCACTCGCCGCCGTCGATTATCAGAGGAATTCTGCCGTTCATATCCTCAAAAACGCGCAAAGCCGTCGTGGGACTGGGTTTCCCCGAAAGATTAGCCGACGGCGCGGCAAGCGGAAAACCGCATTTTTTGATAATCTCAGCAGCCGCCTTATTTGACGGCATTCTCACCGCCACCGTGTCAAGACCGCCGCTTGTAACAGAGGGGACGTTGTCCGACTTTTGGAAAATCATTGTAAGCGGACCGCCCCAGAACCTCTCCGCAAGCCGCTTTGCCGTTTCGGGTATCTCCTTTACCAGCGGCGGGAGCATTTTTATGCTGCTTATGTGAACTATAAGCGGATTATCCTGCGGTCTGCCCTTTGCAGCGAAAATATTCCGCACTGCGTTTTCATTCAAAGCGTTTGCGGCAAGCCCGTAGACCGTTTCCGTCGGAATTGCGACCAGCTCTCCGCGTTTCAGAAGCTCCGCCGCCAGAGCTGCACTTTTTCCGTCATACGGCAGTACCATAGTTTTATAATTCACCCGAACTGCCCTCTTTCAAAAGCTTCGCCGCGCTGTCCGCGACCCTTAACGCCTCGAATATCTCATCGCACCCGCCGTTCATTATATCGTCCAGCTTGTACAGCGTAAGCCCTATCCTGTGGTCTGTCACCCTCGACTGCGGGAAATTGTACGTCCTTATCCTCTCGGAACGGTCTCCCGTACCCACCTGAATTCTGCGCTCCTCGGCGCGCGCGCTGTCGCGGGCGGTCTGCTCCGCCTCGTACAGCCTGCTGTACAGCATCTTCATCGCCTTATCTTTGTTTTTCATCTGGGAACGCTCCTCCTGGCACTCTACAACCATTCCCGACGGCTTGTGAATTATCCTCACTGCGGACTCGGTTTTATTGATATGCTGCCCCCCCGCACCGCTTGAACGGAACGTTTGAATAGTAAGATCGGCGGGGTTGATATTCACATCAAAGTCCTCAACCTCGGGCAAAACCGCCACCGTTATTGTGGAGGTCTGAATTCTGCCCTGAGATTCCGTTTCGGGAACACGCTGTACACGGTGAACGCCGCTTTCATACTTTAACTTAGCATAAACGCCCTCTCCCTCAACGCTGAAGGCTATCTCACGGTAACCCCCGAGCTCGGTGGGATTGCTGCTCATAACATCGATTTTCCAGCCCTGCCGCGCCGCGTACATCGAATACATTCTGAACATGGAATTTGCAAACAGCGCAGCCTCCTCGCCGCCCGCCCCCGCGCGGATTTCAACGATAACGTTCTTATCGTCGTCGGGATCTCTCGGCAAGAGCAGAATTTTAAGCTCCTCGGCGCACTTTTCCATATTCTCCTTAGCGGAGAGCATTTCCTTTTCCGCAAGCTCTCTGAACTCGGCGTCAAGGCTTCCGTCCTCCATAGCGGACCTTGCGTCCTCAAAATCGGATTTTGCCTTGCAATACTGTTTATACATATCAATAAGCGGCGTAAGGCTCTTATACTCCCGCATAAGCTTCGCGTAAAGCGCACCGTCTGCCGCCGTATCCGCATCGGACAGCTTCGCGCTTATTTCATCATATCGCACCTGCGCCGCGCTTATCTTCTCCAGCATATTTACAGCTCCCAAAAAGAATTATTTCACAAAATAGCACAAGTTGTCCAACAGCAGTAACGGCTTTAACCGTTTAAATCGGCGTCGCCGCGAAGCACGCTTACAACCCTTTTTTCGCATTTAGAACGCGGAATCATAAAGGTTCTCCCGCAGCCCGAACACGCAAGCTTGAAATCCGCCCCCGCGCGCAAAACCTGCATTTTATTGCTCCCGCAACCCGGGTGTTCCTTCTTCATTACCAAAACATCTCCCTCGCGAATATCCAAAGCCCACACCCCTCTGCCCCGCCTTTAACCGCGGACATATGCATACATTATATAGTATAACACATTTCCAACGATTTTGCAATATTTTAGCCGCATTTTTTTACTTTTTCTCCTAATTTTAAAAAATTTTGAAAAAATATCCGAAAAACCCTTGACAAACTCATCGGAATTTGATATAATATTAACGTTGCACACAACCAAACACCTCCGATCCACTAGCTCAGGCGGTAGAGCACCTGACTTTTAATCAGGGTGTCCCGGGTTCGATTCCCGGGTGGATCACCACAAGGACAATGTCCTTGACCATTTCCCAGTAAAGGCGGCTCGTTTTCAGCCGCCCTTTTCTGTACGGCGGTGGGGTGGACGATAGCTCGGAACAGGATTATTTGTTGACCGTATCCCAGTGAGACGTCGCTCTCACTGGGATGTTGTTTTCTGTACGCAAGGGCATTGCCAGCGTTATCCGCCGTCAGGCGGATAATGCGTTGACCGTCTCCCAGTATGGGTGGATTTGTTTCAAACGCTATTTTCTGTACGGCGGTTAGGTAGACGATAGTTTTAGCCTCTCCCTTTGTTACTGTTTACTGCTTACCGTATACTTTTTACTACATTTTTGTGTTACAATCAATCCATATAAGTTGCTTTTGGTATAATATGAAAAAATTTTTAAAAAGGAAGGTGGAATTATGCTTCAATACCCAAGAATTCGCGACTTAAGGACCGACAACAACCTACGGCAGGAAGACATCGCCCAGAAGCTGGACACTACCCAAAAGCAATACAGCCGCTGGGAACGCGGAGAACACAAAATCCCCTTTGACATCATAATCCAACTTGCAAAAATTTACAACATCTCTATCGACTACATCGCCGAGCTTACCGACACAAAACGCTCCTACCGCTGACCTTTTTTACGGGCGTTTCACTTTTTTTGAAAAAATACTTGAAAACGCAAAACAAATGTGCTATAATATTATTGCGCCCGTAGCTCAGCTGGATAGAGCAATAGCCTCCGACGCTATGTGTCGTGCGTTCGAATCGCATCGGGCGTACCACAAGGGCAATGCCCTTGACCATTTCCCAGTGAGACGTTGATCTCACTGGGACGTTCTTTTCTGTACGGCGGAAGTGTAGACAAAAGTTTGATCAAGGGGGAGTTGTGCAATTTACAGTTTACAGTGTACAGTGTACAGTATAATGTGTTCGCTTGCGCGAACATATTAGATTGTAACAAAGAGGGAAAGTTGCCGATAAGCTCGCAGACAATCAAAAAAATGCGTTCGCAAAGCGAACGCTCCATATACTGTACACTGTACACTGTATACTGTAAACTGCCTACAGGGGTGATATATTGGAAAATAATGTTAAAACGACAAGCCGCGGGAAGGTAATCCTTTCGCAGCTCGCAAACGGCGTCATCGGCGGTATGATGATCGGTATCGGCGGCTGTGTGAGCCTCTCCTGCGACAACAAGTACCTCGGCGCGTTTTTGTTCTCGCTGGGGCTGTTTGCTATCGTGCAATTCGGGTTCGGGCTGTACACGGGAAAGGTCGGGTATATTCCGCTGAGGAAGCCCGTATATCTTCTCGAATGTCTGTTCACGCTTATCGGAAACGCTGTCGGAACGCTTATTGACGCGCTTTTGATGCGTTATTCGAGGATTGCGCCCGCGATAATCGAAAAAGCCTCCGCGTCGGTTGAAACAAAGCTGTCCGACGGGGTTTTGAGTTCGTTTATTCTGGCGGTATTCTGCGGAATGCTGATGTTTCTTGCCGTCGACAACGCAAGGCTGTCGCGCGAAGAGGGCGGTCACATCGAAAAGGCTCTCGGGGTCGTGATGTGCGTTATGGTGTTCATTCTGTGCGGGTTCAACCACTGTATTGCGGATATGTTTTACATATTCCTCACGGGGAAAATCGCCTTTGCGGGGGTATATCTGCCGGTGGTGATAATCGGAAATTCCGTGGGCGGAATGCTTATTCCGCTGATTAAAATGCTGACGGATAAGCCGTTTTCAAGGCAATAACAAACTGAAAAGTCCGAAACGTGGTGTTTCGGACTTTTTTATGCGGTAAATTGCGGTTAATCGTCAAAATAGGCTTGATTGTCCTCAGCGGATTGCTCATCGCCCCCGCGCGAACGCTCCTCTATCATCTCATCAAACCCCGAAAGTGCCGCGAACGCCGCAAACTGCGCCGCACGCGCGCCGATGGGCATCGGAGACCGCGTTTTTGACACATGGTGCGGCAGAGATATTATATCATCGTATTTTCCCATTTTATGCGCGATGACCGCCAACCTGACCGTTTCGCTCGGCGGCGGTCGCTCCCTCCTCAAAATTCATTCCCTTTAAAACGGAATTTTTCCCGTATTTATGCTTTATCTCAAGCACCGCGCGCTGGATATTACGCTCCTTTTCGAGAGCCGCGGCTTCAGCCTCTGCCCTCTTATATTCCGTGAACAGATTAAGCTGCTCGGGCTCGGGAGCGATGTTTTCCGACACGACATTATTCGCCGCGATGGTTATCCTGCGTATGGTCAGATCCCGTCTCACCGCCGTATCAAACAGCTTTGCCGCCGCGTTTACTATCACGCGCGCGGAGGAGGTTCTCCGTCCGAGATTTACAGACCCGTGAGCGGGCTTCGGGATACGTCTGCCGTAATGGTCAAGGACTATCTCGCCGACGAAGCCCTCAGAACGGACGGAATTTGAGAGATTTTCAGCGTCATACCCAACCGAAAGCGTAATGCTGTCCGTCACAACGCGTTTTTCCACAAGCTCCAGCGACAGGCTGTCAGCCATTTCCCGCACGATAAGCCGCGCTTTTTCAAAGCTGTACGGCTCTTTAAGCACCTGCCCCGAGCTTAGGCTGTTGTTTTCGGGGCGGTAGGCTTTAATATCGGCGATTGTACACGGCTCCCACCCCCAGGCGTGATCTATAAGAAGCTCGGCGTTCACCCCGAAAAGCTTATACAGCAACTCTTCATTTTCAACCGAACAGCGCGCGACATCGCCCATAGTGAACATACCGTTTTGCTCGAGCTTTTTCCGATACCCCGAGCCCACTCTCCAGAAATCCGTAAGCGGGCGGTGTTCCCACAACATTCTCCGATACGACATCTCGGAAAGCGACGCTATCCTGACCCCGTTTTTATCAGCGGGAATGTGCTTTGCAACAATATCCATAGCCACCTTGCACAAATAGAGATTTGTCCCTATCCCCGCCGTCGCGGTTATACCCGTGGTTTTCATAATATCCGCTATTATCATACCCGCGAATTCACGCGCGGTTTTATGATTTGCCCGCAAATACGACGTTGCGTCGATAAAAACCTCATCTATCGAATAAACATGAATATCCTCGGGAGCGACATATTTAAGGTATATCCCGTAAATCTGCGTGCTGACCTCCATATACTTCGACATCCGCGGCGGCGCGATGATAAAATCCAGCCTGTAGGTCGGGTGAGCCTTAAGCTCATCGGCATTGCACGACCCCGCGCCCAGCATTTTCCCGGGAGACAGGCGTTTTCGCTCGCGGTTTATCTCCCGCACGCGCGCCGTCACCTCGAACAGACGCGCCCTGCCCGAAATTCCGTACGCCTTAAGCGAGGGCGTGACGGCAAGGCAGATTGTCTTCTCCGTCCGTGTTTTATCGGCAACCACCAAATTTGTACAAAGAGGGTCAAGTCCGCGCGAAACACACTCCACCGACGCGTAAAACGACTTTAAATCAATCGCGATATAACAGTGTTCCATATGACCGCCTCCGTTAAACTGTACACTTATTATACCACATATGAACAAGCTTGTCAAGGGGGAATTTTCATTTTCCACAAATTTCAGGAACAAAAAATTCGGGGAAAATATTCCCCGAACGGATTTAAAAAGCTTACTGAATAAGCTTGCTCTGAAGCTCGGCAATATCGACGGGCTTTGACAGGAAATCATTCATTCCGCAATCCAGAGCGCGCTGTTTTTCATCATTGAACGAATTCGCCGTGCAGGCGATAATTTTAACCGTTTTCGCGTCGGAACGCTCTAACGCGCGGATTTCGCGGGTCGTTTCAAAGCCGTCAAGCTCGGGCATCATAAGATCCATAAGAATAACATCGTATGTCCCGACGTCGGAGCTTTTGAATTTTTCCAGTGCCACCCTGCCGTTTACGGCAAGCGTCGCTTTACAGCCGATGTCCTCCAGAAGCTCGACGATTATCTCGCCGTTAAGCTCGTTATCCTCCGCCACAAGCACCCGTTTCTCGGGGATTTCGGCGATTTTCTGAAGAGGCTCTTCGGGAACGGACGCTTTATCCGACGAAAACGTGAAAGTAAACACGCTCCCCTTCCCCTTTTCGCTCTGGCAGAAAATATCTCCGCCCATAAGGCGCGCCAGGCGGCGGCTTACCGAAAGCCCCAGACCCGTGCCCTGATTGCCCTTTGAAACGGTTTCAAGCTCCTGCGCAAAGGCGTTGAAAACCTGCTTGCGGAATTCCTCGCTCATGCCGCGCCCGGTGTCCGACACCGTGACCGTCGTTTTTACCTTGTCCTTATTTACAGCCTCCTGCTTTATCATAAGCTCGACTTTTCCGCCCTCGTTTGTAAACTTGCGGGAGTTGTCGAGGAGGTTTAAGATAACCTGCTGAATTCTGACATCATCGCCCTTGATATACCTGCTTACAAAATCGGTCTTCATGGAAAAATCAAGCTTTTTTTCCTCCATTGCCTTGCCCTCGACCGTAAAAATCGTCCGAGCCAGAAGCTCCATATCAACGTTGTTTTCCGCAAGC
Source organism: uncultured Clostridia bacterium (assembly GCA_947630655.1). Classification (GTDB taxonomy): domain Bacteria; phylum Bacillota; class Clostridia; order Oscillospirales; family Ruminococcaceae; genus CAG-115. The sequence goes on from CANRIQ010000010.1 coordinate 17,309, forward strand.
TCGAGCTTTCTTGCAACCAGACCCGACGCGTCGAGAATATCGTTTACAAGCGTCAAAAGGTATTTTGCGGTTTTGGTGGACTGGTTCAGATAATCCCCCATTTTCGGCTTATCGTCAAGCTTTCTCTCCATAAGATAATTAAGCCCTATAAGCCCGTTTAACGGCGTTCTTATCTCGTGACTCATCGCCGACAGGAAAAGACCCTTTGCCTGCGCCTCGGCGCGGCTTCTCGCAAAACGGACATACACCCGCGTAAGCACTATCGCGAGTATGACGATGATAATGCTTGACACCACGAGAATTACCGCGGAATAACGATAACGATTGAGGAAATCGCCGAACGTGTAATTATACTGGTTTTCCATAACGCCCTGAATGGTATAACTGCCGATTTCGTCCTCCGACAGGCAGGCTATGGATTTATCGAGTATATTTACCAGCATTTCGCCGTCCTGCTGGGTAGGTCCGCCCGCGCCCTTGAAATCAACGACTGCCGAAAAGCACTGTCTGTCGTCAAGTCCCATAATCGGAATGACCTTCAGTTTCTCGTATTTGGGCTTTGCAAGCCAATATTCAACGACATACTGATTTTGAATCATAAGATCCGCTTCGCCCGAATTTACCGCATTAAGGCAATCGGGAATGTTGTCGTAATCCTGAAGTCTGAAATTCGGGAAAGCCTTAGCAAGCACCTTTTTAAGCGTCTGCGAACCCGTCGACACCGCGACCGTAAAATCCGCATCGTATCTGAACTCGAAATTATTGCGCGCGACGATTACCTTTCTGCCCGAAAAATACGGCTCGCTGATAAGAATACCGCGGGCGTTCTTGTTTTCCTCATTGTACTCAACGCTTGTCACAAGAGCAAAACCCTCGCCCTGGAGATAATCGTATGTAACGTCCTTTGTGGGAAGCTCTACATAATCGAACTCAAAACCCGAAATCTCGCCGACGCGGTCGAGAATATACCGCGAAATTCCCGCAAACTCGCCTTCCTTACTCTTGAACGAGACGGGAATTCTGTCGGGGACATAGCCCACTTTAAGGGTTTTGTGAGACGATATATATTCCTGCTCCTCGGGCGTAAACAGCGCGGGTCTTGCCGTCGCCGCAAAGGACGCAGCCGCGCAGGCAAAAAGCGTTGCCAGAGCGCAGATTATTCCGAAAAAACGCGAAAGCCTTCGCATGAAGCTTTAGCCTCCCTTTTAATATCCTAAGCTTATTATACGCCTTTAATTTCAATTTGTCAATAGGCAAAAATTTATCCCCCGACTGCCGTTCGGGGGATAATTTTATATGCGTTTTTTGATTTTTGAGAAAAGCACTGCCCAGAACGCTCCCGAAAGTGCGAAAAATACTGTACTTATCGGGATAACGTAATACGCGAGCACAAGTCCAAGCCCCCCAAACCCGGAATAACGATTTTCCATGTAAAGCGAATACAAGGCAATTCCGAGAGCGATTACAAGAGACGGAACGTAGACAAGCGTCCAGAACAGCGGCGTTTTCACGGAAAAAAGCCTGAAAAACAAGCTGCGGAGGCGATCGATGCCGAACGTTGCCGCAAGAGTTATCGCTGCCGCCAAAACAACGCCCCAAACGTTCCCGTTGTCCGCAAAAAGGAAGTTAATCAGCATAAGCGCGAACGCCGCCGCTGTCCCGCCTGCCGCAAGCATTACCGAGAATATCGTCTTTTTCAGAGCGGAGGGCTTTGTAGCTTCGGATTTTTTCCGAAGAACGGCAGCCCAAAACGCCGCCGAAATTATCAATGCCGCGGGAGCTGTCAGAATAAGCGCGAATTCCCTTAAATGCGAAGCTGCGAAATAAATATTAAGCGCAGTCACGGGAGCGTAGGTTACGGCAAAATATACGGGAAGCGTTATCGCGAGCTTTTTGCGCACAACATCCGCCGCCAATGTTATCCCGAACGAGCAAGTCAAAACAACCAGAATTTCAATTACAACAAAAACAGCTTCATAGCCGCTTGCAGCCATATGGTAAAGCGACGCTAAAAAAATATTTAAAAAGCTCAGAACAAACAGCGGCACAAAGCTGCACACCGCGAACAAAATAACGCTTAATACCTTTTTCATAAAACCTCACGTTTAAAGAATTTCAATTGATTTGAGCTTGACGCTCCAACCTCCGAGATGACCGGGGGTATACTTAACATCGCCCAGCACGACCTTTACCTTTACAAAGGAATCCCCCGGATTTAAGCCGCTTGTGTCGCAGTCGACCTCGTACATATTGCCGATATTATAAGACGTTCCGCAATATCCGGAACCGCTCACATGGGGAAAATGACACACGCAGCGCGCCTTCTTATTCAAAAAAAACTCGAACCTCGGTATTATTAAGCTGCTGTCTCTATTGGGGATAAACTCCATATCACCGCCCTCGCCGTAAAGTGTGTCCATTGGAGTTATGGCAACGTATCCCGTCATTTCGATCTCTCCGTCAAACTCAATGCCGGCACCTGAGAGATACACTCCCGGAACGTCAGAAAAATCCTCGCCCCCAAACCAAGTTTGTCTTGAAAACAACGTGTACGCGCTTTTCACGGTGAGAGTGCCGAACTTGTCGCCGACTTTTATCTGCGTGTAGTCCGTGGAATATTTGCCCTCGAACGCGTTTACGTCAAATTCCTCTCCGAGAAATTCAAAAAATTCACCGTTACCGATATCCTTGAACATTTCGGGATTGTCAATGCAGTTTAGCGTTTCCTCGGAGGTAAAACCGTAGGCAAAGCCATCGCACTTCACAGAAAAATCGCTTCCTTCTTTCGCGAACTGCTCCGCCTGCTCTAGCGTTATAGGCTCTTTGTCCCCCCATTCCTCGGAGCCCTTGTATATCTCGCTTATTTCCGAAGTGTATACGGGCGTGCCGTCGGGGCAAATAAGGAAAGTAGGCTCGCCCGCGGGAATTTCGGGTTCGGGAGCGGTTGAGCTTTCGCTAGAGGTTGTAGAACTTTCGGTTGATGTTGTCGAGGAACTTGAGCTTTCAGTTGAACTTGAAGATGAAGTTGAATTATCGCCTGAAGACTGCGAATTGCTGCATGCGGTAAGCGAAAGAATGAATGTGAGAGAAGAAATTGCTGAAATGATTTTTTTCATAATTACCCCCGATAATGTTAAAGGACTTCAATTGATTTGAGCTCGGCGTCGCAGCGGTTAAGATCACCAAATGTACACTTAATATCGCCCAGCACAACCTTTACCCTTACAAAAAAATCCCCCGCATGTAAGCCGCTTGTGTCGCAGCCGACCTCGAACATATTGCCGATGTTATAAGCCGTCCCGCAATAACCGGAACTGTTTGCATGGGGAAAATGACACACGCAGCGCGCATTTTTATTTAAAAAGTAATCGAACTTAGGTATTATCAAGCTGCTGTCATTATCGGGGATAAACCTCATAACTCCGCCCTCGCCGTAAAGCGCGTCCATGGGTTCTATGACAACATACCCCGTCATTTCGGTTTCTCCGTCAAACTCAACCTCTGCGCCCGAGAGATACACTCCCGGAACGTCGGAAAAATCCTCGCCTTCAGCCCGGTTTTGTGCTTGCTGTGAAAACAGCGTATACGCGCTTTTCACGGTAAGAGTGCCGAATTTATCTCCGACCTTTATTCGTGTGTAGTCCGTGGAATATTTGCCCTCGAAGGTGTTTTCGTTAAACTCCTCGCCGAGAAACTCAAAATACCTGCCGCTGTCGCTTTTCTTGAACAATTCGGGATTATCAATGCAGCTTAGCGTTTCCTCGGAAGTAAACCCGTAAGCAAATCCGTCGCACCTTACGGAAAATTCGCTCCCTTCTTTCGCGAATTGCTCCGCCTGCTCAAGCGTTATAGGATCTTTCTCCCCCATTTTCTCATCAAACCGGTATGTCTCGCTTATTTCCGAGGTGTATACAGGTGTTCCGTCGGGGCAAATAAGGAAAGTAGGCTCGCCGTCGGGGATTTCGGGTTCGGGAGCGGTTGAGCTTGTGGTTGAGCTTTCGCTTGTGGTTGAGCTTGAAGATGAAGATATTGAGCTTGAAGATGAAGAGCCTGAATTTAAGTCCTCATCGGGGGTTTGCGAATTGACGCAAGCCGTAAGTGTTGCCAAAACTGTTACTGCCAAAAATATGTACGCTGCTTTTTCCATGATTGTTCTCCTGTAAGCTGAAATTTGTGAAAATGCATTTTAGATGATTTTATTTTAGCATAAATATTTTCCGCTGTCAACAATTGTTACAATATTGTAACCTTTTGTAATATTTCGCAAAATTTTAAATCCTCGGGATTATCTCTTGATGTCGTAATTCATGTTCATCAGGTTGCGGATGCTCTGAACATCGTCGGTGATATTGCCGTCGCCGTGGATAGTGTGCTTGATAACGCTTGACGCTACCGCGAAATTTATCATATCTATAGGCTTGAAGTTGTTCATCATAGCATAAATAAGCCCGCTTGCAAACGCGTCGCCGCCGCCCACGCGGTCAAGAATGTTGAACGTAAACAAACGGCTCTCAAACGTGTGCCCGTCGTACCACATAAACGCCTTAAGGCTGTTTTCGCTGCCGCTGTGAGCGTAGCGGACATGGCGCGCTATGCACTTGAGGTTAGGATATCTCTCGACAAAATGACAAAAAACGTCCTCCTGCTCCTCATACGAGGGCTGGAGCGGAACGCCGTCCTTCCAGTCGCCCTTGGAATGGTCGTCCTCGTCCTTCCAGAGATGATAAGGCTCAATTCCG
>CANRIQ010000011.1 GCA_947630655.1 uncultured Clostridia bacterium
TGTCGTACAGCGCGCCGAGCGGGTGCGCCATAGAATGAACAATGCCGAGACCAACGTTCGAGAAGCCCATTCCCGCAACATACTGACCCAGAGCCATGCCCTCGCGCCCCTCAGCCTCGTTCTTTACAGCCCCGCGCAGCGAACGCGCGATTATCTCGATAGCCTTCAGGTGGAACATATCCGACAGCTCCCACGCGCCCTTGGTGATATACCCCTCGATAGCGTGAGTCAGCGCGTCCATACCTGTTGCCGCCGTCAGCGACGCGGGCATTGTGCTCATCATATCCGGGTCTACAACTGCAACGATAGGAATATCGTGCGGGTCAACGCAGACCATTTTTCTGTCCTTTTCAACATCGGTTATAACGTAGTTAATCGTAACCTCCGCCGCCGTGCCTGCCGTTGTCGGAACAGCGATTATCGGAACACATGCCTTTTTGGTGGGAGCAACGCCCTCAAGGCTTCTTACATCGGCAAACTCGGGGTTGTTGATGATAATTCCGACAGCCTTCGCGGTATCCATAGACGAACCGCCGCCGATAGCGATTATATAATCCGCGCCGCTCTTCTTGAACTCCTCAACGCCGTGCTGAACGTTCTCAATCGTGGGGTTGGGCTTGATATCGGAATAAATATCGTACTTCAGCCCTGCGCCGTCAAGCACATCCGTCACCTTTTTCGTGACATTGAACTTGATAAGATCGGGGTCGGAGCAGACAAAAGCCTTTTTAAAGCCGCGCCCCTTAGCCTCGTCGGCAACAGCCGCGATCGCGCCCTTTCCGTGATAGGAGGTTTCGTTCAGAACAAAACGATTCATAACTCTCATTTCCTTTCAGATAAATATAATTTTCCGCATAGCCGTGCGGTAAGTTACTATTATCAGCCTGCATAAAAAGTTAAATCTCAGGCTGGAGAGAAAGTCCCGGCATGCACGCATTATGCCCTTCGGGCAAAACGCTGAAACGGTGCTGCGGCTAGGCTTTGTGCCTGCCCGCATTATCCGCCTGCGGCGGAAAACGCTGTGCCGCTGACGCAGCTGCATTATGCGCTGCGCGCAAAACGCTATGGGGCTTTATCTACAGCCTGCAATTATTTGATGTTCGTGACAAGCTCGTTTACATTGCCGAGCATCTCGCGCAGCGTCTCAATATCCGATTCGGTCTTTCCGATAGCCGAATAAACGTCCTTAATCTGCTCGTTTATCTCGGTCATAGCCTTCTTTATGCCGTGAAGCGTTTTTTCAATCTCAACCGCCTGCTTTGTGTTCTTATCCGCAAGAGCGCGGACCTCCTGCGCAATAACGTTAAAGCCCGCGCCCGCAGCACCCGCGCGCTTTGCCTCGATAGACGCGTTAAAGCCTATCAAAGTAAGCTGCGTGGAAGAGCTTTCGATGGTCTTGATAATGCTGTCGGTGATTTCAACAGCCTTCGCGGAAGCCGCCGCCGACTCCTTTATCGAGGTGAAGTTGTCCGACAGCGCGGTAATCCCCGCCACAGCGGAATCGGTCTGCTGATTTATATCGACAAAGCTTCTCTGGATATCCGAAACGGCAGCCTCGCTGCGCTCGCTTTCGCTCTGCGCGATAGCCTTCTGATAGCCGACGTCGGACAATGCGTTTGCCATCTGATAAAGCAGATTTGCCGCCGCGTCAACCTGGCTTTTCGGAACGATTTTTATCTTATGTAACGCGTTTACATACTCCTCGGGGTCAACGCCGATTTCCCGCGCGATTTTGCGGAACTTGTTGTCATCGGGCTCTTCGGTCAAAATCTGACCGCCGATAAGTGAACCGATATGCCGCCCGTTTAACATAATCGGCGCGGCAAAATCCACCAGTCCCCCGTGGCAATAGTACACCGACGGACGCCCCGTGCGCGACGACTCCGCGCCGCCCTGCAAATCGCACTTATTGCAGCGTTCGCAGCCGACGGGAGATTTTCTCGTGAGGTTCATGCAGAAATCGGTCGGGTTGCTTAAATGCGTGACGGAACCGGTAGCGTCGGTCGCCAGAGCCGCCATTCCCGTGGCGTTTGCAAACGCGTCCTGAAGCGACTGAAGCGTCTGCCGGTCGATAACGTCCAGCAAAGTTATATTTTCAAGATCCATAGCATACTACTCCCTTTTAGTAATTTATAATTCTATTATATTACATTTCACAAAATAAATCAAGAGATAATTTTGTTAAAAATTTCACTTGGGGGAAAATTTTCAGCGTTAAATTTAGTTATTTTGCACAAAAATCACTTATCGCCGTTGTGAGATTGCTTTTTTGCGGAAACTAAAATTATCACCGCGCAGGCGAGCAAAATTCCTCCCGAGCAGGCGATTATGAACTCCTTCGTCAGCATTCCGCCCCTTACGACGGCAAACTCTCCGCCGCTCAAATTCGCCGCGAACATTACCGCGTAAAGTATCAGCAAAACTCCCGTTACGACCATATTTCCTGTGCCGTTCACGCCGAACAGCGACCCGCGCCGTATGTTCATAATTATCCACTCCAGCAGCCCCAGCACGACAAAAACCGCGCTTGCGGCGGAGTAGCTTTCGCACCAGCAAAACAATTTTTCCATAAACATAAGATTTACGAGCATAAGCGTTGAAAAAATCGCCAGCGTCTCGCAGGAGGTCCGAAGCCTTGCTATTTTCTGCCGCTCGTCGAGAATTTCCTTCTGCGAGCCCGTCCCTGCCGTTATCAGCCTTTCGCAGAACTTGTCGAATGATTTCATACTCATTTTAATTCCTCCTCGTTCCAGAACAAATCGTTAAGCGTTTTCCCCAAAGCCCTGCAAATCGAAACGCAGAGATTTATCGTGGGGTTGTAGTCGCCGTTTTCCACCGCGCTTATCGTCTGGCGCGTAACGCCCGTTTTTTTCGCAAGCTCCTCCTGCGACATATCCAACGCCGCCCGCGCGGATTTAAGCTTCAGATTTTTCGCCAACCTCGCCGCCTCCCTTGCAAAGCTATTGTAACATATATTTATAACTTTGTCAAGTATATTTTACAAATTTTCTAAAATATTTGTCGTTATCCAACAAAAAAGCCTGCACGAACCAAAAAATCCGTGCAAGCTGAACATTGCTGCCAAAATTACACAGCACCGATAATCTTTGTTACAATCTAATAAAATCCGCGGAGCGGATTCCTACTACTATACGCTATTCACTGTGCACTGTTAACTGCCATATAGAGCAGCGCGTTCACAATCGCCGCTGCAACCGTGCTTCCGCCCTTTCTGCCCATGGCGGCGATGTACGGAAGGCGCGTGTTCACAAGCAGCTCCTTTGACTGAATAACATTCACAAAGCCCACGGGCGCGCCGATTACAAGCGCGGGCGAAAACTCCCCGCGCGCCGCAAATTCGCATATCGCAGCCAGCGCGGTGGGGGCGTTTCCGACCGCGTAAATCACGGGCTCGCCGAGGTGAGCGGCTTTTTCGACGGAAGCCGCCGCACGCGTAATGCCGCGCTGTGAAGCCGTTTTTGCGACGTCCTCGTCCGCCATAAAACACACCGCCCGACAGCCCAGCTTCTCCAGAGCCGCGCGGTTTATCCCCGCACGCGCCATGTTCGTGTCGGTGACGATTGTCACGCCGTTTTTAATCGCCGCAAGGGCTTGCGGGACGGCATTTTCCGAGAATTTCAGATTATCCGCAAAATCAAAATCCGCAGTCGTGTGAATTACCCGCAGCACTATCGGTTTAATCTCTTCGGGAATTTGCACGTTGAGTTCGCTTTCGATTATCTCAAAGCTGCGTTTTTCAATTTCGTTTGGAAGAACATATTCCGTTTTCAGAATTCTATCCCCTTTCTCGCGGAAATTCCCCTTTGATACGGGTGTTTTACACATTTTATCTCGCTTATATAATCGGCTTTTTGGGCGAAAATTTCCGCAGGCTCGCGACCCGTGAGAATTATTTCCTTTTCGGGGGAATTTAGGATCAATTTTTGCGCAAGCTCACGGTCAAGCAAGCTGTACGAATATGCACAATTGAATTCGTCGAGAATTATCATCTCAAATTCGCCCGAAAAAGCACGCCTAAGCAGGCTGTTGTGGATTTCGGAAAGCGATAGCTTGTCCTGCTCCGACAAATTTTTATAAAACCCGAAATTCCGCTCGGGGCGCATTATCGTGACGTTTTGAAGAGTGCCTAAGGGATCGAGCTCGCCGCTCTCTCCCCCTTTCATAAGCTGCGCGAAGCACACCCGCATTCCCGCGCCCGCCGCCCGCACGCAAAGCCCGACGGCGGCGGTGGTTTTGCCCTTGCCGTCGCCGCAATATATCTGTAACATTACTTGCGTTTGCGGGACAAAACGACCGCCGCGCCCGCCAGAACCGCGCCTGTAAACGCGAAGGTTCCGACTCCCGAATCGGGGTTGTCCTTGCTGTCCGACGGAACATTTGACGAAGTATCGGAAGTGTCAGAAGTACCGCCGTTTTTCAGAGCCTCTGCGGGGAGATCCGCCGAATTGAACGTAAGGGTTCTGTCGTACCATTCGGACTTGTTGGTGCTCCATGCGGCAACCTGTATGGGCGCGTCCAGCGCGGAAATTTCAAACGTGTAAACATACTTGCCCGAAACGTCCTCAAACAGGATAAAATCGGCATCCGTTGCCGCCTGCGCCTGCTCACCCGTGCCGACAAAAAGCTTTCCGTAGCCCGTCCCCGAGAGCGTTACCGCGGCAGTAATTTTGCCGTCCTTTACGGTAAGCTGACAGTCCGTCACCTTGAACATTTTGCTGTCGGATTCGACGGTTATGCTGTAAACGCCGTCGTTCAGGTCTGCGGCAGTCGTCTCGGCGAAAGCCGTCGCCGAAGCCGCCGAAATTGCCATAGTTGCGCATACCGCGCAGGTAGTGATTGCCATGAATTTTTTCATATGAATTCCTCCTGAAAAATTATTAACGTGATTACACGTTTTTATCAAAATATTTGTTGTACAGCTCCTCGGAAATCCCGTAAAGAGCGCGGATATTCTCCCGCGTGAACACCTCGGCGGGGACGCCCGAAAGCGTTATTTTCCCGTCCTTCACGCAGAGGATTTTATCCGAGATTTTCTCCGCGAAATCCAGTTCGTGAAGCGACATTATCACCGCGATTTCCGACTCGCGCACAAGCCTTTCAAGTATCTCGAAAAACACGATTTTATGCCGGATATCGAGGTAAGACGTAGGCTCGTCCAGCACGAGAATTTTCGGCTGCTGGCAGACTGCGCGCGCAAGCAGAATTCTCTGCCGCTGACCGTCGCTTACCGAATTGAAATCCGCGTCGGCGTAACTTTCCGCTTCCACCGTTTTAATCGCATTGTCAACGATTTTTTTATCGTTTTCCGACAGCACACCCAGCATTCCCGTGTACGGATATCTCCCCGCGGCGGCGACGTCGCGGCAGGTCATAAGATCGGGCTTCAGGCGTTCGGTGAACATCACGGAAAGCATTTTCGCAAGCTCGGAACGCGGGATTTTTTCAATCTCTTTTCCGAAGAATTGCACCTCTCCCGAGCTTTTTGCAAGCGAACCCGTCACGGCTTTCAAAATGGTTGATTTTCCGCCGCCGTTGGGTCCGATAAGCGTTAAAATTTCGCCCTTTTGCACCTCGAAATTTATGTTTTCGATAACGTCGGATTTGCCGTAACCCGCGCTTAAATTCCTCACCAAAACAGCGGTCATCACATCTCGCCCCGCTTTCTGCGAACGATTATCGCTATAACCACCGGCGCGCCGAAAACCGCCGTTACGGTGGAAATCGAAAGCTCCGCAGGGGAGAGTGCCATTCGCGCGATGATGTCGCTTATCATGCAAAAAATGCTCCCCGCGAGAAAGCACGCAGGTATCATCACGAGGGGCTTTGATGTGCCGAAAAGCTTTCTCACGATATGCGGCACGGCAATCCCCACAAACGAAACGGGTCCCGCAAACGCCGTAACGCACGCCGAAAGCAATCCCGACAGCACCACCAGCGCGGTTTTGAGGAATTTCAAATTCACGCCGACGCTCTCGGCATACCCCTCGCCGAGCATATACGCGCTTATCGGCTTCGAGATGAAAATCGTGCCCAGAACCGCCGCCGCGACTATTCCCGCTATCACGGGAATATCGTCCATGGAACTTCCCGAAAACGTTCCCTTTGACCAGTCGTGAAGATTTACAATGTCGGAGTCACGGGCGAAGGTCACCGCAAAATCCGTAATTGCCGAGCAGATGTAGCCTATCATTATCCCGCACACCACCAGCATGGACATGCGTTTCATCTTTCGCGACACAAGCAGCACGAACCCCAGCGACAGCATCGCCCCCACGAACGCCGCCGCGACCATGACTCCCGAGCTTACCGACCGCACATAACGAAAAACAACTATCATCGTGAGGGCAACGGTGAGCTTCGCGCCCGAGGACACGCCCAGCACGAACGGTCCCGCTATGGGGTTGTGGAAAAACGTCTGCAAAAGGTATCCCGACAATGCCAAAGCTCCCCCGAGCAGCAATGCGCAAAGCGCGCGCGGAATTCTTATTTTCCACAGAATATCGGAAAATTCTCCACCGCCGAAAATTGAACGGATTGCCTCAAAAAACGGGATTTGCGTGCTTCCTATGCAGACGCTTGCGAGCAGCACCAGAACCGTTCCCGCGCAGAGTGCCGCAAAAACCGCGGTGTATCTCGCCGTTTTATTCATCAGCTTCACCTTTGGGTCTGTACAAAAACGTCGGAGGGTTTTCATCGGCAGTGCCGCTTAAAACCGCATGGAAATCCGCTATCATCGTGCCGAACCTGATTGACTCCTGATAAAGATTTTCCTTTGTACACCAGACGTTCCCCTCCTTGACCGCCTTGAAATCCGCAAGCAGGGGGCTTTTTTCGAGAATTGCGTCCAGAGAATCCGCTTCGCCGCCTATGGTGCTGTTGTAAATCACAACATCGGCGTTTTTCGCCTCGGCATAGAATTTTTCGGGCTCCATAACTATCGTTGAAAGACCGCTTTCTCCGCTGCCGAGGTCCTTGAAAACATACTCCCCGCCGGCTAACTCGATCATTTTCGTGATGTAATCCCCCGACCGTCTGACAACCGCCTGACCCGCCGTGTTTATGTAAAAAAACGCAACTGTTTTGCCCGTTTTTTCGAGGTTTTCTATAGCCGACAGCTTCTCCGCCTGCTCCGAAAAAATCCTTTCCGCTTCGGATGATTTTCCCGTTATCTCGCCGTAAACCTTTATCCACTCGCACCGTCCGAGCGGGTGGGGTTCGTAGCTTGCGTAATCGATAAAAACGGGAATTCCGAGCTCTACGAGCTTTTCCTTGACCTCTGGAGAATGTTCTATCATGGTGGACTGAATTGACAATTTGCACCCACCCGACAGCAAAAGCTCGTAATCGGGCTCGCGGTATTTTCCCGCGTAAATCATTTTCCCCGAATTCATCGCTTCCCGCGCGTAATCCACATACCAATCCTCCGCTTGAATACTCGAAAATTTAATCGCGTCGCCCGCGCCGATTTCCGCAAAATGCCCCATTGCCGCAGTCGCCGCAAGATAGAAATTCTCCGCGGGCTGTTGAATTACAACCACGTCATTATCGAGATTTTCGGGCGGCTCGCACCCCTCGGGAACGACCAGATAACGCGCGTTATTCATTGTCGTTATCATCGAATAACCGCCCTCGTAGCGGTCAATCGAAAACTGCTGTGCGAATTCGTTTTCGACGTGTTCCAAAAGCGTTAATCCGCCCTCGGAAACGCTGTTTTCGGAGGACAATTCCGAATTATCCGAAATTGAAGAGCTGTCCGAACAGCCGCAAATTGTCACTAAAAAAATCAGCAGCAGAAAAGCAGCGAATTTCCTCATTTTTTCGCCTTTCTCAACACCAGAACTATCACCGCAGCGACCGCCGCCGCCACCACAGCCAGCCCCACGCCGCAGGCTATCAAAATCAGCAGCGGCGCGGCATGTGTGCCGCTTTCCGGGACGGCAATGCTCTCCGAGGAGATGTATTCTGTGGTGGAAGCTGTTGAGCTTTCAACAGAGGTTGAGCTTGAAGAAATTGTTGAGCTATCGGAAGAAGATGAACTTTCGGCGGAGGTTGAGCTTTCAACGCTTGTTGAACTCTCGGAAACGGCTGAACTCTCGGAATTCTCGGAATTATCCGACGTGCGGATTTCCGCGCCGCTTACCAGAAGCGTGTAATCTATCATATGCGACGCGGACATCGCGACGGTTTCCGCCTTAATCGAAATTTCCTCGTCCAGCGCGGGAATTTCCACCGTAAAAACCGCTTTGCCGTTGACAATTTCGGGCGTGTAGCCCACCCCGCCTATCTCCATGTAATCATAGCTCGAGCTGCTCCAGACAAGGGTTGCGGTTATTTTCCCGTCCTCGACGTGAACGTCGGCGGGGGACTCGATTTTTGCCCTTCCCGAGCCGCCCGAAAGTGTTATTTCCGCCTTAAAATCGCCGTTTTTAAGCGTATCCATAATTTAACCTCCTAAACTAAAAAACGCCTTTACCGCAAAGTAAAGACGCCGAAAAAACACATACGCACCGCGCACACGTTCGCGTACTGCCAATTACTCGTGGCATTGAGCAAAGCTCCGTACAAGCGCAGGGCAGGTCTCCCGACTTGGGGATCACGGCTTGGAAAGGTCTTCCCGAAAAAATCAGTGACGTAATCTTTCCTCGCTCCCCCGATACGGTGACGAGTTCGCACAGGATTCACACCTGTTTCCCTTTTCATCGGACCGTTTCGCAATGCGAAATATCCGACACCCGACGCTTATATATTCAATTTTCAACTATAATTTTACCACACACACTCCCGTTTGTCAAGGGGTTTTTTAAAATTTTAAATACCCTTTTCGAGTATCTCGTAAATCAGCTTCATATCGAGATTTTCCCGCACAGTCTGCGCTAAAATATCATACTGCGAATTTTTGTATTCCGCGCGGTCAACACCCGTTATTTTTCGGTCAATTCCCCGCCGTTTGTACAGCGCGTTTACAATCGCGCCGGAAATTTCCGAGTTGTCGAAAATCCCGTGTATATAACACCCGTAAACGTTGCCGTTCTGCGCTCCGCCGACGTTCAGCAGGGGCGTTTCGGGAGTGGTTGTTCTCCCCATATGAATTTCATAACCGCGAAAATCGAGCCCCGAAAGAGCCGAAAAAACGCCGCCGATCTGCGCGAATTTCCCCTCTGTAACGGTGCGTGTTTTTTCGGCTGAGAATACCGTTTTTCCGCGCAGCAATCCCATTCCGCGGACGCTCCCGCCGCCCTCCGAGCAAAGCGGGTCGGAAATTTCCTCGCACAGCATCTGATACCCGCCGCAAATTCCGAAAATCGGCACGCCGTTTGCCGCGCATTTTTTCACGGCGCATTCAAGCCCCGATTCACGCAGAAATTTCATGTCGGAAATGGTGCTTTTTGTGCCGGGAATTACCACGAGATCGGGCGACAAAAGCTCCTCGGGCTTTGAAACGAACCTCACCGAAACGCCCTCGTAGCTCGAAAAAGCGTCGAGGTCGGTGAAGTTTGAAATTCTCGGAAGCCGCAACGCCGCGATGTCGATAATTCCCTTAGCAGTGCGGTTTGCGAGCCTTTCGGAGAGGCTGTCCTCGTCGTCGATATCGCATTTTATAAACGGAATAACACCCGCCACGGGGATATTTCCGCGCTGTTCGAGAATTGAAACTCCGCTTGAAAAAATTGATTTATCCCCGCGAAATTTGTTGACAACAAGAGCCTTCACAAGCTCGCGCTCCCGCTTTTCAAACAGCATAAGCGTCCCCAGAAGCTGCGCGAAAACGCCGCCGCGGTCGATGTCCCCGACCAGCAGCACGGGCGCGCGCGCGATTTTCGCCATGCCCATATTCACGAAATCATCCGCGCCGAGATTAAGCTCCGCGGGGCTTCCCGCGCCCTCGATGACTATTATGTCGAAGCTCTCGGACAGCTTTTTGAAGGCATTTTCAACGTCGGGAATAAAATCTTTTTTTCGGGAATAATATTCCGCCGCGGTCATATCGCCGACCGGAACGCCGTTCAAAATAACCTGCGAAGCCGCGTCGGAAGTGGGTTTAAGCAGGATCGGGTTCATCAGCGCGGAGGGCGCAACGCCCGCGCATTCAGCCTGCATTGCCTGCGCTCTGCCAATCTCAAAACCGTCCGCGGTGACAAACGAATTGAGTGCCATATTCTGCGATTTAAAGGGTGCGACACGATACCCGTCCTGCCTGAAAATTCGGCATAACGCCGCGGAAATCAGGCTTTTTCCGACGTTCGACATCGTCCCTTGGATCATGATTGATTTAGCCATTTTTGACCCTCCCGAGCGCGTTTAAAAGCGCGGTATTTTCCGCGTGCGTTCTCACTGCAATTCTGAAAAATTTATCGCTCAGTCCTTTAAAATTTTCGCAGGAGCGAATTAAAATTTTCTCGCGCAAAAGCGCATTATAGAGCGGAATTTTAGACTTCAAAAGTAAAAAATTCGCGTCCGACGGAAAAACCTTTATCCCGATTTCGGACAAATTTTTTTCTAAAAAATTACGCTCAATTTTTACGAATTTTCGCGTTTCAAAAATGTAATTTTCGTCCTCAAGCGCGGCTAATCCGGCGGTTTGCGCGGGCGCGGAAACGCTCCAGTATTGCCCGTAATTCTCAACCTTTTTTGCAAGCTCTTCGTCTCCGAAAACCGCATAACCGAGCCGCAAACCCGCCATTGCGTATATTTTTGTAAACGCGTTCAGGACGATTATTTTCTCGTTCAAAAAATTCTTTGCAGAAAAATTTTCGCCGTTTTCTACAAAATCCAAAAAGCACTCGTCGCACAAAAAAATCGTGTTATTTTCCGCGCATTTTCCGCAGATTTTTTGAAGCAAATCACGCTGTATAATTCGCCCCGTCGGGTTGTTCGGACTGCATAAAATCAGCATTTCCACGTCCTCGGAAAGCGAATTCAAAATATTTTCCGAAAGCAAAAAATCATCATTTTCCCGCAAAACAAAATATTTTAAATTGCAGTCAATTTCGCGGAGAGCTTTTTCGTATTCCGAAAAACACGGGTTCGCCATAAGCGCGGTTTTTGGCTTAACCGTGCGGATTATACGATAAATTAAATCCGCCGCGCCGTTTCCGCAAACAATTTTTTCCGTGGGGAAATTTAATTTTTCGGATAGCTTTTTCGTTAATTTTCCGCAAAAATGATCGGGATATTTTTCCCATTCCTCGGAATTTTTTATTATCATTTTTTTTACAATTCCGGGCATTCCGAGAGGGTTTAAATTTGCCGAAAAATCATACAGAATTCGGCTTCCCAATGCGCTTCCGCCGTGTTCAGAAATCAATTGAAAATCACCCCGAAAATTAAAATTCTAACCGCAGAAAAAATTGCCAGAACAACCACCGAAGTGAGGTACATAAGCCGGTTTGCACGACAAATGTCTTGCGGCTCGATGCGCCTGATTTCGTCACCGATGTACTCCTTTTTGTGAAGCTCCCCGAAATAAAACGCGTCGCCCGCAAGCCGCAACTCCAGCGCGCCCGCGCACACCGACTCGGTTTGTGCGGAGTTCGGACTCGCGTGTTTTTTGCGGTCACGAAGCCATATTTTGAGTGCATTTTTCGCGTTGTAACCGAGCAAAAAGCTGCAAAAAATCATGATGACCGCGGTAATTCTCGACGGCAAAAAATTCAGCACGTCGTCAATTTTTGCGGCGCATTTTCCGATTTTAAAATAACGCTCATTTTTGTAGCCGATCATCGAATCCATCGTGTTTGCAGCCTTGTAAAAATACCCTCCGCAAGCCCCGAAAAGCGCGGTAAAAATTATCGGCGCGGTGACCCCGTCGCTTGTATTTTCGGCGACGGTTTCGACCGCCGCGCGCGCAATTCCGTCCGCGTCAAGCCGCTGCGTGTCGCGCCCCACGATCATCGACACCGCTTTTCGCGCGCCTTCAATATCGCCTTTTTCAAGCTCTCGGCAGACGTTCATGCTCTCTTTTTTCAGATCTTTGGCGGCAATTATGAAGCATGTCAACACGCTCTCAACCGCTGTGCCAAGCCAAAAATTGATGCTGTACGAAACGAAAATTATTGCAAGAGAAATTGCTGTTGAAAGCGTCAAAACAGTCACCGCAAGCAGCGTCCCGCCGAAAAAAAGATGCCCGGAAAAATGCTTGCGAACGTCCTTTTCAAGCGCGGCAATCAGCCTCCCGATAAGGCGCACAGGGTGCGGAATCCGCCGCGGATCGCCGAAAATTAAATCCAGAATAAACCCCGCAAAAAGCGGCAGCGCAGGCAAAAATATTTTCATAATTTTCTCGCTCCGACAATGTTTTTTCCATCGAATTCAGCCGAAAATCCGCCGCAGTTTTCGACTTGATAATCGTAGAAATTCCGCGGCGGTATCGCGAATTTTTCCATAATCGCCATAATCACGCCTCCGTGCAAAACAAAACCTATTTTTGAAAATTCTACGTTTTCGCAGACAATTTTCTGGAATTCGTCGCAGCATCTTTTCTTGAAATCCGCAGGCTCTTCACCGTTCGGAAATGCGATATTACCGCCGTTTTTCAGCCATTTTTGATAATAAAAATTGTCTGCTAATTCCTCGAAATTTTTACCCTCAAAATCTCCGAAATTCATTTCGTTAAATTCGTCGTGTACAATAATTTTTTTGTCCGGAAAAATTATTTTCGCAGTCTCAACGCAACGTTTCATGCTACTCGAAAAAACGATTTCGCAGTCGGGATAATTTCTCCCAAAAAGCTCCGATTTTCCCGCATCACAAAGCGGTTCGTCGGTTGTTCCAATGTATCTTTTTTCGAGATTTCCCGCCGTTTTTGCGTGACGAATAAGGCAAATTTTCACGGCAATTCTCCTTTAATTTTTTCGGGAATTCCGCAAAAAATCCGTATCACCTTTTCGGAATTTTTCGCGATTATACAGCCCGATTTTCCCACGCTTTCGCGCAGAATTCTGTCCGATTTTTCAAGCGGAATTATCCCGCAGCCGACCTCGTTCATGATTATCACCGCGCGTTTATTTTCCTCACAAAGGCGTTCGCAGAACCGAACGGGATCTTCGTTTTTTTCGTGAATTCGCTCGACCAATTTGTGAAATTTATTCACGCATTTTGCGCTGAAAACCGCGTTAATATCGCATTTTTCGCCGTCGAGAATTTCCTCGTCCCGAAAGCCGAAAACGTTTTTTGCGTATTCCGTTTTACCCTGAAATTGCCCGCCGATAATCATTATCAAAACGCGGTCACCTCCAAAAATATTTTCGCTAATTCTGCGAAAATCAACATCGAAATTTCGCAGATTTGCAAAAACCAGCCCGCTAAATCTCCCGTAATTCCGCCGAAATTTTTGTAAGAAAAAAATCTGTAAAATACGAGAGCTAAACCCGCACCGACAACCGCGAAAATCCCCGTCACACCGCCGAAAACCGCCATTCCCGCAGCGCACGCGGCTATGACAAAAGCAAGCGTTCCGAGCGTAATTTTTTTGTGCGCGGGATTGGAAAACGCAAAAAGTGAGCCGCTGTTTTTTGCGTTTTTAAACGTCACCGCGCACAGCCCGCTTAAGGCTCTCGAAAGCACAAATCCGACCGCGATTACAGCGTCCGCGCGCACCCCGCCAACCTCGCAAAACAACGCGAATTGCAGCAAAAAATACACGCATAATTTAATCGCCGCAAACGCGCCGATGTGCGGATCGCTTAGTATTTCAAGCCTTTTTTCGCGCTCGGCGTGTGCTGACACCGCGTCAGAAACGTCGCAAAATCCGTCGAGGTGAATTCCGCCCGTAATCAAAATCGGAATTGCGACCGACACCGCGCTGTTCAGAAAAATGCCTATACAAAGCCGTTTGCAGAGCCGTCTCCACAGAAAAAATACCGCTCCCACGACCGCTCCGACAAGCGGAAAAAAGCACAGCGCGTACCGCCGATTTTCCTCGCGCCACTCCACCTTCGGCATCGGAATTCTTGAATACATCAAAAATGCCGACGCCAACGACCTCAAAATTTTCATCACAAATTTCCTTTTCTCACAATCGGAATTCCGAAAACGCACTCCACCGCGCAGTCCGATATTTCCGCGATTTTTCGGTTTAATTCGGACAAATTTTTTTTGTACAATTCCGTCTTTTCATCATATAAAATTCCGTCCCGCGAAACATCGTTAGTTACGATAACCATGCGGTTTGCGGCGTTTTTTAAATGCATAATTCCGTCCAGCATTTTCTTGTTCGGCAGCTTAATTTCTTCGCCGCAAAACATCTCGTTTGCGAGAAGATTTCCCAGACATTCCAGCAGCACTCCCGAACCCTCCGGCAGCGAAATTTCCCCGATGTCCCTGTATTTTTCAATCGTCGCGAAGCCCTTTCCCGCGCGGTTTTTTCGATGCCGTTCAATAGCCGAAAACGCTTCCTCACCCGACGGAAGCATAGTTGCAATGTAAAATTTTTCTCCCGAAAAATCGGAAAAAAGGCTCTCCGCAAACGACGATTTTCCGCATTTTGAACCGCCCGAAATCAGCGTTAATTTCCCGCTCATTTAAATTCCCTGTACCTTTCAATTTTCGCTTCCGAAAACCTGTGAGCCTTGTAATATACCTCCAGAGCCCCGTCCAGCAGCGGCAGCAAAAGCACTCCGCCCGTGCCCTCGCCGAGGTGAAGCTGCGCGTGAATAGGGGCTTCCAGCCCGATATTTTCGAGCAGCATTTTTCCCGCAGGTTCGCTTGAAACATGGCTTGCAAGCATAAAATCCTTAACCCTCGGATTGATATGATACGCCAGACACGCCGCCGCTGCGCTTACCACGCCGTCGATTATCACGGGAATTCCGTAAAATGCGCCGCCAAGAAACAGCCCCGTCATGCCCGCGATGTCAAATCCGCCGACCTTCGCCAGCACGTCAACGGGGTCTTCGGGGTTCGGCTTGTGCAGCTTCAGAGCGTTGCAGATAACCTCCATTTTATGCACCAGACGGTCATTGTCAAGCCCTGCGCCTCTGCCTGTCACAAGCTGCGGCGGCAGGTTCAGCATAGCCGAAGTTACCGCGGCAGCGGCGGTGGTGTTGCCGATTCCCATTTCTCCGCAGACGAGAATTTTGTATTTCAAAACATGCAAATCTCTGACAATATCCATTCCCGCAGAAATTATTTTTTCCGCGTCGGAACGTTTCATTGCGGGCTCGTGAAGGAAATTTTTCGTCCCGCGCGACAGCTTGATTTTAAGCAGATTTTCAGCCTTTTCGGGAGCTTTTTTCAGCCCCGCGTCAACCGCAATAACGTCCGCGTGAAACGCGTTCGCGAGAACGTTCACGTTGGATTTCCCCGCGCAGATTTCGCTTACGCATTTTGTTGTGACAGTGTGATCCGACTGCGAAATTCCCTCCTCGACAACGCCGTTGTCCGCGCACATGACAACGACTGCCCGAGAGTCGATATTGACGTTTTCGGTTTGCTGAACGGCGGCGATTTTTTCAATCATCTCTTCAAGCAAGCCGAGCCCGCCAAGCGGCTTTGCTATGCTGTTCCAGCGTTCCCGCGAGCTTTCCGAAAAACGCTTGTCCGAATTTTTTATATCAGCAATTCTGTCCATTTTTCTCTCCGAATTCAACACATTTTTTCACAAAATTTTCCGCAATTTTTACATCCGAATAAAAATACAAATGCGGAAATCCCGCGTACATATTTTCACCCGCATGAGCGCATTCCCACGTTTTTCCGCTGATTTTTTCGGCGTGAAAACCGCTCCCGGGGTTGTCGCTTTGGCAGTAGTGAAACTCGTGCGCGCGGATGGTTTCGCCTTTTTTGCACAAAAGATTATCCGTTTTTGCGGTCATTTTTATGTAACCGAAATTTTGAAGTCTGCCGGATTTTTTAACCTCGCCGTCCAGAAATCCCACCGACGGAAAGCTGTTGTTTTCCGCGTCGCAAAGCCGTTCATTGAGGTACATAAACCCTCCGCATTCAGCGATAAACGGAATATTTTCATACAGCGCGTCAAGCAGCTTGTCCTGAAATTCCGTGTTGTCCGAAAGCGTCTGAGAATACAGCTCGGGATAACCTCCGCCGAGAATAATTCCGCTTATATTTTCGGGCAATTTTTTGTCGTGAAGCGGCGAAAAAAATTCGATTTCGCACCCCATTTTCCGCATTAAATCAAGGTTTTCCGAATAGCAGAAGCAAAACGCCTCGTCCCGCGCAACGGCGATTTTTACGGGTTTATTTTTAGCAATAACGGGAATTTCAATCGGCGAAAATTCAAGCTCGCACGCCCTTGCAGCTTCGATAATTCCGTTGATGTCAAGGTACTGTTCGGCAATTTTTCCGAGACGTTCAAGCTGCTCTTCAATGTCGGCAATTTCATCCGCGGTGACAAGCCCCAGATGCCGCGACGCTATAGAAAAATCACAGCTCGGAAACCGCCCGAAATAGCGCGTCCCAAGCTCCGAGCAGATAATTTTCACCCTATCGCAAAGGCTTTCGGGCAGGCGATTGAAAATAAATCCGCGAATATTGTTGGGCTTCCGATACTCCAAAAAACCCTTTAAAACCGCGCCGACAGAGTCGCCCATGCCCTTGCAGTCCACGACGATAACCGCGGGAGTGGCGGTTATCTGCGACACGGAATGCGCCGAGCCACGCCCGCCCGCGCCGTCGTAAAAGCCCATCACGCCTTCGATAACGGAGATTTCTCCCGCGTATTCGCAAAGCAGATTTTTGAGGGTGTTGTCGTCGCAAAAAAAGCTGTCAAGGTTGTGCGAATTTATTTTTATCGCCTTTTTCTGGAACATCGGATCGATGTAATCGGGCCCGCATTTGAACGACGAAACGCGCATTTTTCGGTTGCAGAGAGCCTTCAAAACCGCGCATACAACCGTCGTTTTTCCGCAGCCGCTGTGCGTTCCGCCGATTAAAATTCTGTCGGCTTTTTTCGTCAATTTAATCACCTCCGTTTGCGGTAATTAAAAAAATCGGATTTTCCGCGCGCAGCATTGCATGCCCTCCGACGAATTCCGCCCGCGATACCGCAAGCTGTATAATCTCGGGAGAGCTTATTCCATGCGCTTTGAGAGCATCTAGGCATTCTGACAGAGTGTCAATACAGACAGCCGTTACGGCGATTTTACAGTGCTTATTTTTCTCAAAAATAACGTCGATAATTTCGCTCAATTTCCCGCCCGAACCTCCGATAAAAACCCTGTCCGGCGCAGGCAAATTTTGCAGAATTCCGGGCGCGGAACCGCTTATAATTTCCACGTTATCACACCCGAATTTCAGCAGATTTTTTTGGGTGAGTTCTGACGCCGTGTCATTTTTTTCAATTGCAAAAACCGTCCCCGAACCGCATTGCAAAGCCATTTCCACGGACACCGAGCCCGTTCCGCAGCCGATGTCCCAGCACACTCCGCGCCCGGGAATTTCAAGCCGCGAAATTATTGCCGCGCGGACCGCCGATTTCGTCATCGGAACATCTCCGCGCAGAAATTTTTCATCGGCAATTCCGACAGATTTTACGCGCTCAAAATCCGGATTTTCCGTCACGAGAACGCACAGCGACGAGCACTCGATTTTCGTCAGCTCCTCGGCTGATCCGACGGTGATTTTTTCGCTTGGGTAAGCCAAATTCTCGCCTATATACACGCGAATTTTTTCCCTGCCGAATTCGCATAATTTAGCGCAGATTTCAGCGGGCGTAACCTCTCCGCCGAGCAGAAAAAAACAGAATTCGTTCTCGCAGACCGCCCGCACAATGCTGTTTTTTTCGCCGTGCAGACTGATAAATTTCATTTGCTGCCACGGTTTTTTAATTTTCGCGCAGAAATAACTCGGCGAGGAAATTCCGCAAATTATCTCGATTTCATGCCCGCAAAGCTCGGCGGAAAGCGATTTTGCCGCGCTGAAAAAACCGCTGTCCCCCGACAGCAAAATTGCCGCGTTGTAAAATAAATTATTTGACAAAATTTCCTTGATTTCGCTTGCCTTCCAGCAGTAAAAAACACGTTTGCAAAGCCCCGAAAACGGCTTTACGGCGCGCTCTGAGCCGATCAGGACATCTGCGTTTTCGATAACGTTTTTCGCCTGAATTGTAAGCGTCAGATCGCCGTCCATTCCGACGCCGACAATAAAAATTTTCACGGATTTTCACCTCCGGGCTTCAATTTTTCGAGCAGAAATATTTCAAATTCGGATATCGAAATTCCGTTTTCGCGAGGTCGCAAAAGCGTTATCATTTCGATTTTGCACGCCCGTGCAGCCTGCGCTTTTTCGGGATAACCACCCGCTTTCCCGCTGTTTTTTGTAACGAGAATTTCAGCTTTGCAGTCACGGATATGACAAATATTTTCTTTTACAGAAAACGGACCTTTTCCGACAATTATTTTCTCCCGCGAAAACCCCAATTTAACGCACCTTTCAATATTTTTTTCGTCGGGGAGAATTCTCAAAAAAACGCGGTTTTTATAGTCCGAAACGCGCGTTAAAGCTTCGGCTTCCTTGCTTCCGAGAGTGCTCAAAATCCGCTTTGTACTGCGGTTTAACAGCTCTACAAGCTCGTCCTCGCCGCGCACAGCTTCCCCAAATTCGCACTCCGAATTTTCGCGCAAAATCCGAAAATATTCCGTGCCGTTTTCGCGGCAGGCAGCCTTGATATTTTCCGTCGCGAGAACCGCGTAGGGGTGCGTCGCGTCGGCGACAAGAGAATATTTTTCGTTCTCAAGAAGCTGAAAAATACCCTCAAAATCCAGCTTGCCGACGCGGATTTTAAGCGAATTTCCGCGCCCGATAAGCTCCGCGCCAAGCGGCGTTGTCACGCAAATATCCGCCGTAATTCCGTTATTTTCGCAAAATTCCGCAAGCTGCCGCCCCTCTGTCGTGCCGCCGAAAATCAGCATTTTAAACATCCCTGTAGCCCCTCGGAGTCACCATTTTTCCGCGGATAATCTGCGTTTCGGAATTGCCGATAAACACCGTTGTAAACATATCCGCATCAAAATTCAAAAGCTCGCGAAGCAGCATTACAGCGCGGTTTTCGCCGTCCCGACCTATGTTTTTCACAACGCCGCAAACGGTGTCGGGGGAGCGGTATTCGAGCGCGATTTCGCATGCTTTTTTCAGCGCGTCACGCCGCTTTTTTGACGCGGGATTGTACAGCACAATCACAAAATCCGCCTGCGCCGCACAGCGTATCCGCGCCTCGATTTTTTCGGCGGGCGTCAGCAAATCCGACAGGCTTATCACCGCAAAATCGTTCGTCAACGGCGCGCCGAGAGCCGCTCCCCCCGACAGCGCGGCGGTCACTCCCGCGACGACCTCGATGTCGGTTTCGGGGAAATTTTCCGACAGTTGAAACGCTAATCCCGCCAATCCGAAAACCTCCGCATCACCGCTGCAAACCAGCGCGGTTATGCGGTTTTTCGACTGTTCGAGAGCATACAGCACGCGCGATTTTTCCTCACGCATGCCTGTGCTGTAGAATTTTTTTTCAGGGAAAATTGCCTTCAAAAGTTCGCAATAAACCGTGTACCCCACGACAACCTCGGATTTTTCGAGAGCATTTTTTGCCTCGAGCGTCATGCCCTCCGCCGAGCCTGCCCCAAATCCGACAACATACAGCTTCATAGTTCGATTTTCCTTTCAAAGCAAAGCTCCACGGGCAGCCTCGCAAACGCCGTTGTAATGCGCCCGCACGCCTTTTTCGGCGCGATAATTTTCCCGCCGCAGCACGCCGCGGCGCGCTCGCAGACGTTGTCCGCGCCGGTGATTTTTTTGACGAATTCGGACGAGGAGAAGCTCCCCGAAACGCTCATCAGCTCCTCCGCAGAGAAAAATCTAAGCCCGATTTTGTACTTCGCGGCGAATTCCGCAAGCGCGGGTTCATCGCGTTTAATTTCCGCGCTTGCAGCACAGGCAAGCCGTTCCTTCGGGATTTCAAGCTCCTCCAGCCGCCCGAAAACCGCGTTTTCTATCTCAGACAGCGTTACATTTTTTCGGCAGCCTATCCCTGCAACGATATTCCTCGGCAGCAGTGAAAGAGTCGTTTCAAACGGCTTTGCAATGCCGTTTTCCGAGATTGAAATCCCGATTTTGGGAACGTTTTTCAAGTCAAATTCCGACGGAATTTCCCGGCACAAAAACTCGCTTGAAAGCCCGATTTTTTCCCCGCGCACAACCGCCGCGGCAACCTCCTTCGCCGCCTTCAGGTCGGTGACAATCAGCCCGTTTGCTCGCGCAAAGCTGTCGGGCGAAAACCTCCCCGAAACGTCGGTAGCGGTGGTTATGACGGGCACGGCGTCAATTTTTTCCGCGATAATTTCCGCCAGACGGTTTGCCCCGCCCAGATGCCCCGACAAAATCGGCACGGAAAATTTCCCCTCCTCGTCCACGACAACGACTGCCGGGTCGGAGGCTTTCGAGCGAATATAAGGCGCGATTTCCCGCACTGCTATCCCGCACGCGCACACGAAAATTATTGCGTCAAATTTTCCGAAAACCGATTTTGTAAGCTGCGCTAAATTTTCGTAAAGCTCCGCATTGTTATGCGAAATTCCGTCGGAATTTCTTCTGAAGCAAAACCGTTTTGAAGCAATGCTTTCGGGCAGCTTATCGGCAATTTTCGCCCCGAGCTCTGCGCCCTTTTTTGTCACGGAAATTATTGCCGCCCTCATTTTTTCGCCTTTCTGAATTCGGTTTCAAAGCCCTCGTCATACAGTTTCGACAGCAGGACAAGTCCTGCACCATTTCCCAGCAGGGGTCGCTCTGCCGATAACGTTGTTTTCTGTACGGCTATTACGTATATCTTTTTTATTGAAGTTAGACAACTTGTAATCGCCCTCATTTTTTCGCCTTTCTGAATTCGGTTTCAAAGCCCTCGTCATACAGTTTCGATAACTTGTAATCGCTCCCTAAAAAGTTCCCCACAACAATCATCGCGGTCTTGAAAATGCCGTTTTGCCGCGCCGCAGCGGGAAGTTCAGCGACGGTGCAGCGAACAATTTTTTCATCGGGGAACGTCGCCTTATAGACGATTGCCGCGGGCGTTTCGGGAGAATAACCCCCGTCAATCAGCCGCCGCGAAAGCTCCTCGGTCATTCCCGCGCTTAAAAAAATCGCCATTGACGCGTTGTGCGATGCAAGACATTCTATCGATTCTCGCGCGGGAACATCGGTTTTCCCTGCCATTCGCGTTATGATAAGCGTCTGCGAAACGCCCGGGAGGGTGTATTCCGCTTTAAGGGACGCTGCCGCGCCGCAAAACGAGCTTACCCCGGGGCACACGTCAAATTCTATCCCAAGCTCCGCCAGTCTGTCCATTTGCTCGCGGACAGCCCCGTACAGCGACGGATCGCCCGTGTGCAGCCGCGCCGTCGTTTTTCCCGCGCGGTGAGCCTGCTCCATTACCAAAATAACCTCGTCGAGGGTCATTTTCGCGCTGTTAAAAATCTCGCAGCCGCTTTTCGCATAATCCAGAAGCTCGGGGTTGACAAGCGAACCCGCGTAAATGATAACGTCCGCGTTTTCGAGAATTTCCTTGCCGCGCACCGTTATCAGGTCCTTTGCGCCGCTTCCCGCTCCCACAAAATGTACCATATTTACTCCTTTTACGGCAAATTTTCACGCGTTCCCGCGCTCAATTTCTCCGACAATCTCGCCTGCAAGCCCTGTCTGCACGACAATTTTCAGCTTGTCCGAGAACATCACAGCAACAAATTTCCGCGCTCAATTTCTCCGACAATCCCGCCCGCAAAACCTGTCTGCACGATAATTTTCAGCTTGTCAGAAAACATCACAGCAACGAAATTCCGCGCTCAATTTCTCCGACAACCTCGCCTGCAAGCCCTGTCTGCACGATAATTTTCAGCTTGTCAGAAAACATCACAGCAACGAAATTCCGCGTTCAATTTCCCCGACAATCCCGCCTGCAAGCCCTGTCTGCACGACAATTTTCAACTTGTCCGAAAACATCACGGCAGCAAAAATCCGCGCTCAATTTCTCCGACAACCCCGCCCGCAAGCCCTGTCTGCACGATAATTTTCAGCTTGTCCGA
>CANRIQ010000012.1 GCA_947630655.1 uncultured Clostridia bacterium
ACTATGGCACGGGCAGAAGAAAGCACTCTGTTGCCCGCGTTAGAGTTTATCCCGGAAGCGGTTCTATAACTATCAACGGAAGAGATATAGATGATTATTTCGGGCTTGATACCCTGAAACTCATCGTTCGCCAGCCGCTGGCTCTTACCGATCTTCTTGAGAAGTTCGATATAGTCTGCACGGTTGCGGGCGGCGGTGTTACGGGTCAGGCGGGTGCTATCCGTCATGGTCTTTCGAGAGCGTTGCTTCAGTATTCGGACGAGCTGAGACCTGTTCTCAAAAAGGCAGGCTTCCTCACCCGCGACCCGAGAATGAAGGAAAGAAAGAAATACGGTCTCAAGGCTGCAAGACGTGCTCCGCAATTCTCGAAGAGATAATTTTGTCGGTTTTCGGGCTGAAATTTACAAAAATCAAGGCATTCACCTGAGGGTGGGTGCCTTTTTTTGTATTGAGTAACAAAACTCTTTACAAAATCGTATTGTTTGTGTTATAATAGAAAACACAGCGGTAAAAACACAGGATTTATACGGATTTGAAGGGAGAATAGGTTTATGAGGTACTTTTGTTTTTTGCTCAAAACCACTTCGGAAAATATCAAGGCAAAGACAACTAAAATAAGGCTTAGAGATTACGATTTTGAAAGCGTTCTTGGCGCAGTGAACAGCTATTTGTACAGAAATCTCGGGAACGATGTTTGTTTTATTGCCTACAGAGACGAGGCAAACGCAATACCCGCCGTCTTTTCGTTTAATGACAGAAATGACGCTTTTGACGATGTTTTTGCCCAGATAACGGAGACCCTAAGCGACATTTTCTCGGTAAATAAATATTCCGCACCTTATGAAATAACAACCTTTCATTTCTACGACTGCTATCAGGAAGCCAGAAGAAGAGGTCTTGTAAGCACCTTCAGCGGCAGAATAATTGAAACCGCACGGCTTGATTATTATAATAACGTAAAATATGAAGCTGAACAACGAAAATATTTGCTTTCGGAAAAGATAATTTCCGACAAGCCCGTAAAATCAACCCTGCTGTATGACGACAGCGTTAAAGCCGAGCTTGAAAACATCGAAGCCCACCAAAACACCTCGGGACTCAGCGGCAATATGGCACACTATTTTATTTCGGGGAAAAGCTGTCGGGCGTGCGTTGACATAGCCCAAGCCGTCGGGCAAAGGCTGTTTAAGGCAAACAGGCTTAAAAGCAGGCGTATGGAGATTATAACGGAGATTGCGCCTACGCTGCATAATTCTAGCTGTTATTTTGAAGATTTAATTGAAAACAACTCGGGCGGCGCGGTCGTTATAGATTTGTCGGAGAGACAGGGCTGTTCACACACGGATTACGAGGCTACCCGCAATTTTCTCGAAAAAATATTCAAGACCTACAAAAACGACTGCGTTTTTATGTTTACATACAACACTGACGCTCCGGGATTTTCCTACGAGCTGTTAAGGTCGATTGTAAAATACATACTTCCCGTAAGGCTTAAGGAAGGCGTGGGCGACCGAAAAGCGGCTGTAAAATTTCTCAAGGAGCTTATAAAAGCGTCGGAATATTCCGAGTACGCCGAACAGGCGGGCGAGTTTTTAAAGCTTTTCCCCGAAAATGAGTTTTCTAGGACGGATATTTTTGAAGCGTTTGACCGCTTTGGCTCGTGGTGCATAAACAAGAATATTTTACATTCGGCTTATGATTACAGCAATACCGACCCCTTTATGCTTGACCGCGACGACAACGGCGACCGTTCGTATGAAAGACTTTGCGGGCTTACGGGTCTTGAAAACGTAAAGAAGCAAATTGACAGAATAATCGCGGCGGACGTTGTGGAAAAGGAACGCAAAAAGCGCAAGGGCAGAGACTATGAAAGCTCGACTATGCATATGGTGTTCAGCGGAAATCCCGGAACAGCAAAAACAACCGTCGCAAAGCTGTTTGCGGGCGTTGCAAAGGAAAAGGGCATACTTAAAAGCGGAGCGTTCGTCTGTATTGGCGGAAACGACATCAAGGCGTCGCAGGAGCTTGGCGACGCATTCAAAAAAGCCGAGGGCGGCGTGCTGTTTATTGACGAGGCGTATGCCATGACGGGGTTTCATGCGATTACGCTGCTGTTGCAGCAAATGGAAGAAAAACGCGACAGCGTTATAGTTATCCTTGCGGGCTACAAGGACGCTATGAATGAATTTCTCGAAAGAAACGAGGGTCTTAAAAGCAGAATATCTTATATTATAGACTTCCCCGATTACAGCGCCGAGGAGCTTACCGAAATATTCGTAAAAATGGTAAAGGAGCGGGGCTTTGACATCGAGGAGGAAGCCGTAAAAAGGGCACGGTTGATTTTTGAAAAGGCGCGCTGTATCGACGACTTCGGCAACGGCAGATACGTCCGCAACCTCCTTGACGAGGCTTTGCAAAATCAGTCATTAAGGCTGGTCAAAAACGGCAAAAAAGCCGAGAATATCCGCGAAAAGGAGCTTTTCCTTATAAAAAGCGCGGATATCGACGCCGTGGAGGACGGCGTAAACCAAACCGACGAAAAGGGCTCTGCTCAGAAGGAGCTTGACGATATGATAGGGCTTCAGTCGGTAAAGGATATTTTGCGGAAAATTATCGCCAACGCCAAAATAAAGAAAATGTACCCCGACAACGGCATAACAAAGGAAAATCCGTCCCTGCATATGGTATTTACGGGAAACCCCGGAACCGCTAAAACAACCGTTGCAAGACTGCTTGCGAGGATAATGAGGGACGAAAAAATTCTGCCTTCGGGGAAATTCGTAGAGGTCGGGAGAGCCGATCTTGTCGCAAAATACGTCGGTCAGACCGCCCCGCTTGTAAAACAGAAATTCAAGGAGGCGCAAGGCGGCGTGCTGTTTATAGACGAGGCATATTCCCTCTGCGACGACCGCGAAAACAGCTTCGGCGACGAGGCGATAAATACCATTGTTCGGGAAATGGAAAACCACCGCGGCGATGTTATCGTAATTTTCGCGGGATATGCCGACAAAATGAACGCGTTTATCGGAAGAAACCCCGGTATGCGCTCGAGAATAAAGTATAAGGTGGAATTTGAGGATTATACCGCCGATGAGCTTTGCGAAATAACTCAACTTATGCTTAAAAAGAAGCAAATGACCATAACCGCTCCCGCAATGGAGAAGCTGAAAGGCATTTACGAGAACGCGCGTGCGCAAAAGGGCTTCGGGAACGGGCGTTTTGCGCGGGAAATGCTTGAAGAAGCCGAAATGAACCTCGCCGAGCGTTTGTCACAGCTTGATGAAAAGCAGCTCACCGTTGGGCTGATAACGACCCTTGAAGAGGTTGATATTCCCGAGCCGAAAGCCCAAAATCACGTCCCCGAGAGCAAACATATCGGCTTTTAGTTGCCAGATATTGTGCAACCTGCACAAAGAAACAAAATTCTTTTGTGCAAAACTGCTCAATTTGAAAAAAATGCTAAAGTCCCGAAAAAAACTGCCGATAACATATTTGTAACGGTCAAACACAGTTGACCTTGCATCCTTTACAGCGCGCAAGTTAAAGGAAATCCCAAAAAAACAGCCCGCGGAATGATTCCGAAAACCAACGGGCAAAAATTCAAGGAGGATATTATTATGGGAATGATAGTACAACACAACTTGAACGCATTGAATGCGTACAACAAACTGAATGCTAACGTAGCAGGCTTGAAAAAGTCTTCTGAAAAGCTCTCTTCGGGCTACAGAATTAACCGCGCAGGCGATGATGCTGCCGGCTTGGCAATTTCCGAGAAAATGCGCAGCCAGATCCGCGGCTTGAACCAGGCGGTTCGTAACTCGCAGGACGGCATCAACATGATCCAGACTTACGAGGGCGCAGCGCAGGAAACTCACAGCATTCTCCAGAGAATGAAAGAGCTTGCTTCCGAGGCTTCCAACGGCACATACCAGAACGAAGTTGACCGCGAGGCTATCCAGCTTGAGTTTGACTCCCTCAACGACGAACTTGATCAGATCGCAGATACCGACTTCAACGGCGTTGTAATGCTGAACGGCGGTCAGATGGCTGACGGTCTGAAGGCAGCTAACGGCAAGTTTGACTATGCAAACTACGTTCGCGGCGCACAGCAGGTTGGTACCGCAGGCGGTTTCGTTGAAGGTCTAGGCGTTCGTGACTATGATGACAGCTATCTTACCGACAACGACATGACCTCTGAGCGCGTAACCTTTACTGCTACAGTAAACGATGATGGTACTGTTACATGGGAGTCTGACGGCAAGGGCGAGCTTGAAATGAACGACGAAAACGGTGGTTTCTCTTATGCCGGCGTGACTGTTCATGTTGATACAACTAAGATAGTTACCGGCGATACTATCGTTATGGACTTCACTGCTAAACAGGATGCGGAAGCTGCTGTGTCTGAAGTTATTGGTTACAACACGAAGGAAAGTACCCTTGTTGGCGAAGCTACAACCAGTCTGTCATTCACACTTGATGCAGGAATTACAGAAGACGCTATAAAGGCAAATCCCGGTTTGGCAGACGCTTTGAATGCTCTTAATGGTCTTACCATTGTTGAGACAATTGCCAAAAATGGAACCGGTGCAACGGCTACTACGGGCGTTACCGTGAACGGTCAGGGCGCAGGCAAGGACATCGTGACTTTCAAAGATGGAAGTAAGATTTCTTTGGCAGCTGATGGCGTGACGATCAATTATACTAAGGGCGGCACCACTCAGGCATTGGGTACATTAACGTTAACAGAGGCTGCAGCTCAAGTAAATGGTGCAAGCATTACCACCGAGCTCCTTGTTTCGCAGGCTAGCTACACCGCTCCTAAGGATTCCGGCGTTAAGCTGATTGAACCGGAGGGCAAGGTTTCTCAGTCCAACTCCAACAACGCGGCAGTTGCTCCTCTGACCTACACCGACAACCTCACTCTTCAGACCGGCGCACGCACTAAGGACAGCGTAAACTTCACGTTCGCATACGATACCGACGGTATGGGCGAGTTGAAGGCTAACCTCGACATTTCTTCTCGCGCAAATGGTTTGAATACTTCTAATCTGTCGCTCCTCACACAGGCAGACGCTAACGCGGCTATCGACCAGATTGACTGCGCTATCAACAAGGTTTCCATGGTTCGCGCTACGTTCGGTGCAACCCAGAACCGCTTGGAGCACAAGATTACCAACCTGACTACGACTTCTGAGAACATTCAGGAAGCGGAATCTTCGATCCGTGATACCGACATGGCTCAGGAAATGATGAATTACACCAAGTTCAACATCCTGCAGCAGGCTGCACAGTCCATGCTCGCTCAGGCAAATCAGCAGCCGCAGTCCATTCTCCAGCTCCTCGGCTAATCCCCGAAAACTGCTTGAATGCGGCTTAACTGAACAACAGTCCCCCTCGAAAGAGGGGGATTTTTTTCGGAAAACACTTGACAACGCGGATTTTATGTGCTATAATATAATTGTGAAACAAGGAATGCTAGGAGTTCCACGGCGTCACAGACATCCCCCCGGGTAAGCTACTACTCGGGGGGATTTTTTGGGTATGTGCCTGCCGGATTAGTTGTCGTCCCCGCCGAACCAAATGCAGATAAGTTCAACGAACAAACCCGCCGCGACGGAAACTAAAAATGCTAGGATTAAATCCACGGTCGTCACCCCCTCTCGAAAATCTCGGAGGTAATCCGGCAAGTACATTATACCACATTTTGCGTTGGTTGTCAATTTTCGACACAAAAATCCCCCTCTTTCGAGGGGGACTGTTGTTCAGTTATGCCGCATTCAAGCAGTTTTCGGGGATTAGCCGAGCAACTGGAGAATGGACTGCGGCTGCTGGTTCGCCTGCGCGAGCATAGACTGTGCAGCCTGCTGCAGGATGTTGAACTTCGTGTAATTCATCATCTCGGAAGCCATATCCGTGTCGCGGATAGAGGACTCTGCTTCCTGCAGGTTCTCGCTCGTAGTCGTGAGGTTGGTAATCTTGTGCTCAAGTCTGTTCTGGATAGAACCGAATGTTGCGCGAACCATGGAAACCTTGTTAATCGCCTTGTCGATCTGGTCGATCGCGTAGTTAGCGTCGTCCTGATTTGCAAGCGACAGATTAGCAGTGTTCAAGCCGTCCTCGCGAGAGGAGATGTTAAGGTTAGCCTTGAGCTCGCCCATATCAGCAGTATCATCAACATTGTACTTAAATGTGAAGTCAACAGCGTCCTTGGTTCTCGAGCCCGTCTGGAGAACGATATGGTCGGTGTAAGTCATGCGAGCGGTCGAGTTGTCGAATGCGTCAGCCTTTGTCACGCCTTTATCGGGCAAATCATCAACCGACTGAGGCATAGCTTCCTGCGCGTCTGCAAGAGCCGCTTTTGCAGCATTCAAGTTGTCCAAAGCGTCCTGTACCAAAGAGGCATTATTGAGGTTTCTGTCTTTTCCCGCTGTAACATCAGGTTTTGTAGCAGCATCGTTGTAATTATAGAAGTCAACCGCAAGAGTACCCTCTATAGTACCATTAGTAGCAACTCCATCAGCGTCCTTTGCTGTGCCGTCCCCACCGGGAGTGATTTCAAGGATACCGGTTTTCATATCCAGATCTTTACCGGTTTTCCCATTCGATATACCAATGGTTATTTTTCCGCCTTCAACCTTTGCAACAAGACCATCGACTATTTCTTGAACATCGGTTTCTTCAAGATCTATGTCATAATCGGTACCATCAATAGTAATTTTAAACCCGGTCAAATCGCCAACAGCGTCATCTTCTTCATATATTGCCTGAATTTTTGCACCGGCAAGCTTATCAAGTGCAGCCGATAATTCTGCGCCCTGAGTATCCATCTTCTTATCGGTCAAATCAGCACTGAGTTTAACATCAAGAGAACCGCTTGCGATATCTCCGTCTGTAACTGTGAAGCTATCTTCAGCAAGACCGAT
Organism: uncultured Clostridia bacterium; assembly: GCA_947630655.1. Taxonomy (GTDB): domain Bacteria; phylum Bacillota; class Clostridia; order Oscillospirales; family Ruminococcaceae; genus CAG-115. The sequence goes on from CANRIQ010000012.1 coordinate 6,924, forward strand.
ATTATCGGGAGCCTTATTCTCATTCGGCAAGTTAGTGAATTTCAGCGTAACCGTATCTCCCGCTTTAGCGTTGGTAGCGTCAAAAATAGAGTTTACAACTGTATTGTCCTTAAGCGTCCACTGAACACCGCCAAGACCACTTGTGTCGGTTGCACCAGCCTGCGCATATGTACGAGTGTTAAGAGCGGTTACAGCAGCTGTCAATTTAGCTTCATCTAATGCGTTTCCTTTGCTGTCATAGCCGCCTGTGATTTCCCAAGTTTTCCCGTCATCGCTAAGAGTAATTGTCAATTCGACGGAATCAATGGAGTAATCGACATCACCAGTGTCGTCACCGGTTGAGGTAAGACCGAGAGCTTTCCACAAAGCGTCAGCTGCAGCTTTATCGTAGTCTTTGTTGTCAACGGTGTTCCACATATCGGCATCACCATTGTCAGAAAGATCCTTTGCACCAAGAGCGTCGTAAGCGGCTTGTGCATCGTCCACGGCAGTCTTAGCTGCGTCTATGTTCGCCTGAGCAGCAGCCTGTGCAGCTTTAAACTCATCAGCACGAGCAGCCACAACCTGATCAGCCTTGTTAGCGTAGTCAAACTCGCCGTTAACCTGCTTCAGACCGTCAGCCATCTGACCGCCGTTCAGAACAACAGTGCCGTTGAAGTCGGTATCTGCGATCTGGTTAAGCTCATCGTTCAGCTGATCAAATTCGAGCTGGATAGCCGCGCGGTCGGTCGCGTTGTCGTAAGTGCCGTTCGCTGACTCGGAAGCAAGTTCCTTCATTCTCTGCAGAATGGAGTGGGTCTCCTGAGCCGCGCCCTCAAACGTCTGGATCATGTTGATGCCGTCCTGCGAGTTGCGAACCGCCTGGTTCAAGCCGCGGATCTGGGATCTCATCTTCTCGGAAATCGCGAGACCTGCAGCGTCATCGCCTGCGCGGTTGATTCTGTAACCGCTGGAGAGCTTCTCGGAAGCCTTTTTCAGACCTGCAACGTTAGCATTCAGCTTGTTGTACGCGTTCAACGCGTTCATGTTGTGTTGTACTGCTGACATAACTGAAAATAGCACAAAATGAGGGAAGTTCGGCGAGTGGCTGATTTCCGACAGCCGAAAGCCGTACAACAGCTTTGGAAACAGTTCCGCAGGCGATAATTGCATTTCTGGAAAGCGCGGATTTTGAGGACGCAATACGAAACGCAATTTCTCTGGGCGGCGACAGCGATACTCTGGCTGCTATTACGGGGAGTATTGCCGAGGCGGCTTACGGCGTTCCCAACGAGATAAAAGAAAAGGCGTTTTCCTATCTTGACGAGCCACTTAAAGATGTGGTTGAAAGGTGGAAACAGTTTATTTCAAAGCTTGAATAAAACAAAAAACCCGAAGCTGCCGTTTAAAGCAATTTCGGGCTTTTTTATGCCTATTTTATGCGCATCGCGCGCATAGCGTTTATTATCGCGATAACCGAGACTCCGACGTCTGCAAACACCGCCGCCCACATATTCGCAAAACCAAAGGCTGTAAGCACCAGCACCGCTATCTTCACGCCAAGCGCGAACACGATGTTTTCCGTGACGATACGGCGGGTTTTCCGCGCAATTCTGACCGCTAGCGGCAGCGAGCCGATGTTGTCGTTCATAAGCACTATATCGGCGGCTTCTATCGCCGCGTCCGAGCCGAGCGCGCCCATGGCTATCCCCACGTCCGCGCGCGCAAGCGACGGCGCGTCGTTCATTCCGTCGCCGATGAATGCCAGAGCCGTTTTTGCGGGCTTTTGGGAATAAAGCTCCTCCACCGCCTGCACTTTTCCGTCGGGGAGCAATTGCGAGCGCACCTCGTCAATTCCGACGGCTTTCGCAACCTCCTCGGCGGCGGCTTTTCTGTCGCCCGTAAGCATTACCGTTTTCGCAGAACACAGCCTTTTAAGCTCCGCAAGAGCCGCTTCGCTGTTTTCCTTTACAACATCGCACACCGTCACCGCTCCGCAATATTTTCCGTCGGCAGCGCAGTAAACAACCGTTCCCGCAGTTTCGATTTCGGAGAATTGTTCGTCCGTTATAACCTCCTCCATAAGCCGTGCGTTCCCGACGGCAATTTTCTTACCCTCGACCTCGGCTTTCACGCCGAAGCCCGCGATTTCCTCGGCGTTTTCGGCTTTCGGGACAGTGCCCTTGTCATTCGCGGCTTTCACGATAGACAGAGCTATCGGGTGGTTGGAAATCTGTTCCGCCGCCGCGCAATAGGAAAGAAGTTCTTCCGCGGAAATGCCGTTTGGAATTACCTCCGACACGGCAAATGTGCCTTTTGTGAGAGTTCCCGTCTTGTCGAAAACAAAGGTTCGCGCCTTTGCGAGAGCCTCAAGATAATTCGCGCCCTTAACCATAATTCCATGGCGCGACGCTCCGCCTATTCCGCCGAAAAACGACAGCGGTACGGAAATTACCAGCGCGCAGGGGCAGCTTACCACCAAAAACGTCAATGCCTTGTATATCCAGCCGCTCCAGTTTTTGTCGAAAAGCGGAGGTATCACCGCCAAAAGAACCGCAGATATAACAACTATCGGCGTGTAAACTCTCGCGAAACGCGTGATAAAATTCTCGGTTCTCGCCTTGTTTTCGGAGGAATTTTCCACAAGCTCCAGAATTTTCGCGACGGTCGAATCCGAATATTTCTTTGTAACGCGGATTTTAAGCAGACCGCTTGTGTTGACGCTCCCGCTTATAACCTCGTCGCCCTCGCAAACGTCGCGCAGCGCGCTTTCCCCCGTAAGAGCGGAGGTGTTAAGACCGCTTGCTCCGCTTACTACAACGCCGTCAAGCGGAACGCGCTCTCCGGGCTTTACAACGATTATTTCATCGAGTTCAACCTCGTCGGGCTCGACCTGCTCTGCCTCGCCGCCGCGCTCGACATTCGCATATTCGGGGTTAATATCCATCATATCGGAAATTGACTTCCGCGATTTCCCGACAGCTATCGACTGGAAAAGCTCCCCGACCTGATAAAAAATCATAACCGCGCTGCCCTCGGAATATTCCCCGATAATCATTGCACCTATGGACGCTATCGCCATAAGAAAATTCTCGTCAAAAATCTGCCCGTGAGCGATATTGCGAACCGCTTTCCACAGCACGTCCCAGCCCGCTGTGAGGTACGCCGCCGCAAACACGCAAAGCCTTGCTATCCCCCACGCCGAAAAACGCTCCTCGGTATGCGGAATAAACAGCCCCGCGGCAAAAATCACCGCCGCGATGATTATTCGGACAAGATTTCGCTTCTGTCGGCGGGTCATTTCAATACCACCCGGCAGTCGGGCTCGACTTTTTTGCAGCACTCGACGGCTTTCTTTACAACATCGTCAAAGCACGCGTCGTCCGCCTCGATAGTCATTTTCTGAGTCATAAAATTCACCGACGCGTCCTTTACGCCGTCAAGCTTCTTTATCGCAGCTTCCATTTTAGCGGCGCAGTTTGCGCAGTCCAGATCGATAAGCTTGAATGTCTTTTTCATAAAATTTCCTCCCTCAAAAACTAGTCTTTAATAATAACCGCGTAACAGCAAGGAACAAACCCCTCTATAAGCTTTGTTTTTACCCTGCCGCAGCCGCAGTTTTTAAGCATTGCCTTAAATTCGGCGGGGGCATACTCAGCGGCGGATCTGAAGCCCAAAAGCTTATACAGCCCGAGCAGCCTTCCCACGTTGTCCTTCGTGATAAAAGTCGGCAAAAGCAGTTTTCCGCCTGGCTTTAACACCCTGTACAGCTCTTTTACCGCGCCCGCGGGATTTTCAAGAAGATGAAGCACGTTTCCCGCGATAACAATATCATATGTTTCGTCATTGTCCTTCAAATCGAAAATATTCCGCGTATCAAACGATATGTTTTTAATGCCGAGAGCCTTCCCCTTAAGCCTTGCGATTTTAAGCATTTTTTCGGACAAATCCGTGCAGAGAACGCTCTTTGCGTGTTTAGCCGCCGCAAACGACAGCGCGCCCGTTCCCGCCGCGCAGTCGAGAACCCTCGCGCCCTTCGGCACAAGCCGCGCCGTTACCGAAAGCATTTCCCCGTAAACCCTGCCGTTGACGGCCTCGGCAAGGTCGTAAAATCCCGCGATGTTGTCCCAGAAGTTATTCATTGACATGCTCCAGACCCTGCCTTAAAATCGTATTTACGTGGCTGTCGGCAAGAGAATAAAACACCGTTTTTCCCTCGCGCCGAAACGTCACAAGCGACGCGTTTTTTAAAATCTTAAGCTGGTGAGACACCGCGCTGCTGGTCATTCCGAGAATGGTTGACAAATCGCACACGCAAAGTTCCGCGCCGCTTAACGCGCTCAGGATTTTTATTCTTGTGCTGTCGCCGAAAACCTTGAAAAGCTCGGACAGGTCTATAAGCGTGTCCTCCGAGGGCATTTCGGCTTGTATTTTATCCACCGTGTCGGGGTGAACGCACAAAAATTCACACTGCGGCGCGTCATTCTCAATTATCGGCATGAAAATCCCCCCTTTTCAAGTTATCAATTGAACATTCGTTCAATCGTTTGATTGTATTATACAACTTTTATAAGCCTTTGTCAAGGGGTTTTGAAAAAAATTTTTTCTTATTTCATTAAAATCCCCATGAAAAAATTATACTGCGAGTAGACATTTTACCGGATTTGCTTGACAAATAGCGCGATTAGTATTATAATAATAAAGTACCGCCCGTCAGAGGCGGAAACAAATTGTATTTGGAGGAAACCGATATGAAGTTAAAGAGAACAGCCGCGGCGGTGCTGGCGGCTATCACTGCGGTAAGCGCGGCTTCGGTGTGCGCATTTGCCGAGGAGAACAAAGTAGAAATTGCAACTCTTGATCTGGCGGACATTCACAACGGAATGACCAACTTTATCAGCATTTCAGACGGTTTTTGCGTGTATTACACCGACAACAGCAAAACTGTTCGCGGCATTTTCCGTATTGAAAAGAATAACAAGGGCGATCTTACTTATACCGATGTTGAAACCGATGTTGATTTCAGCAAGAATTTAATTTTAGGGCGCGGCGATAACGACGGCGAGTATTTTACTCTGGCTGAAACAAATGACGATGGTGTTATTACAAATGAACATATAATGCTCCTTGACAAGGAAACAGACAAGGCATCGACAGTCTACACAGTAGCCCATTCCGGGAGCTATACTACAAACGACGGTTATTCATTTGCTGTATTCAATGGTGTTTTAAGCTTGTTTAAGCCCGACGGCACAGAGGTTAAAATTAAAGATTACACCATAGCGCATGTTAATAACGGCACAAACGACAAATACGTTGCATATGTGTCGGCGTCGAAAGACGGCAACACTGAAGATTGCCGTGTATACGGAGTGGACCGCGACGGGAAACTGACAGAAATTTACCCCAAAGGCGGATCTGACGTGAGCGTTCTTGCCTGCGACGGAAATCAGGCATTTTTACGCTGCGGAGTACAGAACCCCTCGTTCTATGTTGCTGATCTGAAAACGGGAGCTGTAAGCGAGGATCTGAAATTGGGAGACCTTGGAATTCGCGTAAACGATATGAACAACGGGCTTTTAATTTACGGCGGAAATAGGGATGTAAACGGTTTCATTTACGATACCAAAACCCAAAAATTCGTAAACACCGACGGTATCACGAATATATACACCCTTGACGACGGCAAAACCTACCTTGTTGTAAACGAAGACGATAAGTTTGGTTATCTTGACGAAAACGGCAAGCAAATCGGCGAATGGTACGACAGCGCGGGCGAATTTATCGGCGGTTTTGCTCCCGTTGTAAAGGACGGCAAGTGCTATATTATCGACAGAAACTTCAACCGCGTTTCCGATATGGTAGACGGATGGTATGTCGGTACTTATGATGACGGTCTTGCCATCTTTGGAACCGACAACGGTGATATATTTTTAACCTACACCCAAATTGCTCCGGAGCCCGCCGAAGATGTTCCCGAAAAGGACAACCCCGAAACGGGTTCTGCGGGCGTTGCACTGACGCTGGGTCTGGCGGCGATTGCGGGCGCGGCAGCGGTTGTTTACCGCAAGAAGAGATAATCGTTCATCTTGAATTCTCCATATTATAATTTAAGCGGGCTGCCCGAAAACAGCCCGCATTTTTTTGCAAATTATTCCGGAAGCGCGACCTTTTCGAGCGCGCGGTTTATCTTTCGGGTGCGTGTGCCAACCAGCTTTTCAAGCTCGTCGTCAGCCTGGTGCAGGCGGTCGCGCGTTTTGACAAGAACGTCCTCGAAGGTCGCAAATTCCCGCTTTGCGTCCTCAAGAATAGCGCGGATATCGCCGCTCTTTTTCTGAATAGCAAGGGTTTTAAAGCCCATTTGCAGGGCGTTCAGCATTGCCGCCATAGTTGACGGACCCGCAATATTTACCTTGTATTCCGACTGCAAAATCTCCACCAGACCCATATTCACGACCTCGGCATACAACCCCTCAAACGGCAGAAACATTACCGCAAATTCCGTCGTAAACGGCGGAGCTATGTATTTTTCGCTTATACTCTTCGCGCAGCGTTTTATTTCCCTTTCGAGAACGCCGCGCGCCGTTTTTACAGCGTCCGCGCTTCCCGTCTCATATGCCGCAAGAAGGCTTTGATATGTGTCTCCGGGGAATTTTGAATCTATCGGCAGATAAACAGCCTGCCCGTCGTCCGCACCGGGGAGTTTAACCGCAAAATCGACCCGCTCGGGGCTGTTCGGTTTAACGCCTATCTGCTCGCCGAACTGCGACGGAGAAAGTATCTCGGAAAGTATCGCGCCGAGCTGAATTTCTCCCATAATACCGCGGGTCTTCACATTGGAAAGCACGTTTTTGAGATCGGACACGCCCGACGCTACGGTCCGCATTTCCCCAAGACCCTCGTAAACCTCTTTAAGACGCTGATTTACCGTTTCAAAGGATTTGGAAATTCTGTCCTCAAGCGTTTTCTGAAGCTTCTCGTTTACGGTATCGTTAATTTTGTCAAGACTCTTTTGATTTTCCGCGCGAAGCTTTTCCATACTCTCGAAATTCGCGGTTTTAACGCTGTCAAGCGTTGTGAGAATGTCTTTTCTAATCTCGGTGAAATTGTTTTCAAGCGCGGTCAGCTTTGACGCGGTGGAATTCTGCTGCCGCTCCAGACCCTCGGTAAGATTTCTGCCAAGCTCGGTCATGGTTTTCATAACATAATCCCGCAGGGCTTCAAGGCTCTGTTTGTTTTCGGCGCGAAGCTTTTCCATATTATCGTTATTCGCCGTTTTTACGCCGTCAAGCGTTGTGAGAATGTCTTTTCTGATCTCCGTGAAATTATTTTCAAGCGCGGTCAGTCTTGCCGCGGTGGAATTCTGCTGACGCTCCTGACCCTCGCTTAAGGTGCGCCCAAGGTCGGACATGGTATTTACGACAGCCCCGCGCAGCTTTTCCCCTTGATCGGAAATTTGCCGGACAGTAACTTCATTCTGCATGGAGGTCTGTTCGATAAAGCGACGGCTGTCGTTTTCGGCAGAAAGCCCGAGCTTGTCGATTTTTTCATTCAGAGAATTCATATTCCCCGCCTTAAACACCTTTATAAGCACCATGACAAGCAATATGATATTTACCGCCAGAACCGCCGTAATAATAATTTCACCGATAGTCATTATAAGCTCCTTGTTAAAACTCCAGTGCCTCTCCGCCGCCGAGATACATTATCCTGTCCCCGAGCATTTCGTCCATAAGGTCAAACCCGCGGAAGCCCGTGCAATGGCAGGCGTAAATTTTCTCCGCGCCCGACTGTTTAAGCGCGCGCGACTGCGCCGTGATATAATCCGCAGAACAGTTTATCGACTTCGGATTTCCGTTTGAAAAGTGAAATCCGCCTATAACCGCGAGAATGGGTATATTATACCAACGCCTGCTTACCGTTTCGAGAATATTCTCCGCGCCGCAATGAAAACACCCTCCGACAAGAACAAGCCCGTCCGCCTTGCGTTTTTTCGGAAAAATAACCGCAAAGCTCTCGTCCGTAAAATCAAACGGGCGGGGCTTTTTGTCCTCCTCGGAAATTATATAATAGCTTCTGTCGGGGTTTGCCGCGTGTTCGTCCATATCCTCGCAGGAGGCAAGATAAAATCCCTCGCACACCTCGGAAAAGTTGTTGAACAAAATGAGATTATCGGCGTACTTTTTAAAAAATCCCTTGCCCATACCGACGGCGGATTTAAAAAGCCCGTTCTTTCTGAAAACCTCCTGCTTTGCTCCCGCGCGAAGGAAAATCTGCGCCCTCGGGTTCAGGCGCATTACCTGCTCGATGCCGCCCGTGTGAGCGATGTGATTATGCGTGAGGAAAACCGCGCTTATATCGTCTATAGGCAGCCTCATTCGGCGCGCGTTGTCCACGGCGCGACCCGTAAGCCCCGTATCGATAAGATAATTTTTCCCGTTAAACTCCACGAAAAGCGAAAGCCCTTCTTCATTATAAAGCTTATCGTTTACGGAAGTATCCTCTATAAGACAAACAATTCTCAAAAACTCACCCTCCAAAGCCCTTAAAAGCCTTAAGAGCCCTTAACTGTGCTTTTTAATAAACTCCTTTATCGCGGCAAAGCTCTCCGCGCTTAAATCGTGTTCGATACGGCAGGCGTCCTCGGCGGCGATATTCTCGGGAACACCCAGAGAGGTAAGCCAGTCGGTGAAAAGCAGGTGCCGCTCGTAAACGCGCTCTGCAATTTCCTTGCCCTTAGCCGTCAAGGAAATAAAACCGTTTTCGTCCACGGTCACGCACCCGTCCTCGCGCAGATTTTTCATAGCAACGCTTACCGAAGGCTTTGAAAACTCCATTTCCGCGGCTATATCCACCGATCGCACGTCGCCTATACGATTGTGAAGAATAAGAATGGTTTCGAGATAGTTTTCCTTTGATTCAAAAATTCTGTCTTTCATATTATTCCCTTTCAAAAAATGCCAAAAACCGACCCTGCTTATATTTATTTTAGCACTTTTTTGCTTTAAAGTCAAGGGCAAAAGCTACCGGTTCATACTAAGCATTCTTGCAATAACGCTGCCCTCGTAAACTATCGGGTATTCGCGAAGCGAGAAAATAACGCCGTCCACGGGAGCGGTAATCTGCTGTTCGACAGTGCCGGTTATGGGGGTTACAATTTCGCCTATGACAGAACCCTTTACAAGCCACATATTATGCTCCGCAACGGGAACGAAAATCCCGCTTCCCGCGGAATGAATAACCGTCACCGCGCCGTCGGTGGAAATCATCGGGTGGGAAATTCCGTGTTCCTCCTCGTCCCAGACGCCAAGGTGGTGCATAAGGTTGAAAATTCCGTGCAAGAGCTGTTCGCAATATGCAATGTCAATCCGCTGACCTACGCCCATTTCCACCACAAGCGTCGGCACGCCCCGCTCGACAAGCGTTTTCGCAAGCGAGCCGCCGCCCACCGCTCCCGACTCGTGAACCCACACAAGATCGGTGTTTAAAAGCTTTGCATAGCGCATAAGATAGTCGCTGTTTTCGGGACTAATTCTCACCTGCGGAATTTCGCGTATAAAAATGTTGCTGGAATGAATATCCACGCACAAATCCGCGCCCTCGATGTCCGCGGCAAGCTCTTTTGCGATGTTGTCCGCGATAGAGCCTATGTCCGAGCCCGGGAAAACGCGGTTTACGTCCTGACCCGTTACGGGGAACGCGCGGGACGCCGACTCCATTCCGAGCGGATTTACCGCGGGATAGATGTCGATTGTTCCGTGCAGAGTTCCCATATTCGCGGTTATTTTTTGAATAAGCTTGTAACAGATATACTGCCCGTCAAGCTCATCGCCGTGAATTCCCGTGACAATGGCAATGCGCTTTCCGTCCTCCTCGCCGCCGTGCAAGGTGTTTTTCTTGATTGTAAGCTTTTCGTCAACACTTAAACTTACCGTGACCAGATTTTTTATCATACTGCTCCGCCTGCCCTCCTTGCCTGTCTTCTGAAATTACTCAACCGATTTGAGAGATTCGACCATGCTTATTTTTTTCAAAACGCCCGTCATTATAAGGTTTACGATAAGCGAAAACGCCAGAGTTATCAAAAACGCCCACAAATAGGACGGCGCGTGAATACTCCGCCCGAACATAACCTCGTCGATTTCCGCCGTCGTGATAACGAACATACAAAGCGCGTAGCCGAGCCCCAAGCCCACAATGCCGCCCATTATCGAGAGAATGATGTTTTCGCGGAAAATGTAGCTTGACACCTCCATATCATAGAACCCTAAAACCTTAAGCGTCGCAATTTCGCGTATGCGCTCGGTAATATTGACGTTCGTGAGGTTGTACAACACCACAAACGCCAGTGCCGCCGCCGACACGATAAGCACCACCGTCACAAGGTCCATTATCTGCAAGGTTTCATGAACGGACGAAAGCGACGAGGCGTTCATAATTAGTGCCAGAACATTGTCGTTTGCGATGACGTGTTCGGAAAACGCGTCCTGAACCGCTTCGTCGCGGGAAATGCCGTTGTCGAAATACACCATGTTAAACCTCGGGCTTGCGCCGAAAAGCTCCTTGTAAACGCTCTCCGACATATAGAGATAATGGCTGGTGTACTGCTCGGTAATGCCCGAAATTACGAGAGATTTTGTGCTGCTGTCGCTGATTTTGACGTTTAGGGTATCTCCCGCCGAAAGCCCCAGAAGCTTTGCGGCTTTTTCGGTAATTATCGCCCCGTCGGAAAGCGAGAGAGGCTCTCCCGAGCGGCGTTCGTGAAGGTCTACAAACTGCTCGAAAAGCGCGGTATCCTCAACGCAGGTGACATAGCAGGTCACCTTGTTTCCCGAAAAATCGGTTTCATACTGCTTGATAAGGGCGCGGGTGTATTTTGTATTCGGCTCGTATTCAAGCAGGGTGTCGTAGATGCTTTCAAGCTCCGAAGGCTTTGCGTCCTCGTCGTAGGCGAGATAACCGCTGTATTTGTAAATTTTGTCATACTGAAGGTCAACTATGTCCGAAATGGAATTCTTAAGCCCAAGCCCCGTAAGCGACAACGCCGTACAGCCCGCGATGCCGACTATTGTCATAAACATTCTGCGCTTGTAGCGGAAAATATTCCGACCGCTGACTTTAGCAAAAAAGCTCATATTATTCCACAAAAACGGGATCCGCTCGATTAAAACGCGCTTTCCTGCCTTTGGAGCTTTCGGGCGCATAAGCGACGCGGGCGTTTCCTCGAGGGCTTTTCTGCACGAGAAAAACACGGTAAGCGCGATTGCAAGGGTCATAGAGCCGATTGAAACTATCATATTTTCGGGCGTGAAGAGGTAGTGAATTTTTTTGATGTCGTACATCATCGAATATGCGTAAACAATGACGCTCGGGAACAGAAAACAGCCTCCCACCGCGCCGAATGCTCCGCCTACCGCCGCGCCCGACACCGCGTATATCATATAATGCCGCATAACCGCGCCGTTTGAGTAACCCAGAGCCTTAATCGTGCCGATTTGCGTTCGCTGCTCCTCCACCATTCTCGACATTGTCGTAAGGCAGACCAGTCCTGCCACCAGCAGGAAAAATACCGGGAAAATCGCCGCAATTCTGTTAATGCGCTCGGAGTTGGACTCGTATTCGGAATAGCCTACGTTGTCGTCGCGTGTGAAAATATACCACTCGGCGTTTCCCGCGTCGGAAATTTCCTCGCGCGCGTCGGAAAGCTCTTTTTCGGCGTCCGCAATCTCGGAATTATACTCCGCCAAGCCGTCGTTATACTCTACAAGCCCGTCCTCGTACTTCTTTTTTGCGTCCGAAAGCTCCGCTTTTCCGTCCTCGTAGGACTTTAAGCCGTCGTTGTACTCCTGCCGCTTTTGCGCGAGAGTTTCTGCGCCCTCGTTATATTCCCGCTCGGCGTCGTCAATGGCTTTTTTGCCGTCAAGATACTGCGAATAACCGCTTTCGTATTCCGCAAGACCCGCATTGTACTGCGCCGTTCCCGCGTCTATTTCAGCCTGCGCCGCGGAAAGCTCTGCTTCTCCTGCGGCTATTGTCTGCTCGTTTTGGGTAATCTGCGCATAAGCCGCTTCAAGCTGTATTTTCGTCTGTTCAAGCTGCGCTTTAGCCTCCGCGACAGCCGCCGAGCCGTAAATCTGCTCCATTTGTTCGAGCTGTCTTAAGCCCTCCTCGTACTGCGCAAGACCCTGCTCATACTGCGCCCGCGCGGACTGAAGCTCGGCTTTCCCCGCCTCGAGAGCGGCTTTTTGCGAATTAAGCTCCGCCTGCCCCGAATCAAGCTGCGCTTTCGACTCGTCAAGCTGTTGTTTCGCGTCAGAAAGCGTTTTTTCGGTCTCGGCAAGAGCCGCTTTTCCGTCATCGAGTTGACGTTTAGCGTCGGCAAGCTCCCTCTCTCCGTCCGCCAACTGCACCGCGCCGTCGTCAAGCTCCTTTTTCGCGTCGGAAAGCTCCTTTTCGCCGTCGGCAATCTGCTTTGCCGCGTCGTCAAGCTCGGCTTTCGCGTCGTCGAGCTCCTTTTGCCCGTCAGCTTTGGCTTTTTCAAGCTCGCGCTCGCCGTCTTCAATCTCTTTTAAAGCGTCGCCTATAACCTCGTCATAGCGGATTTTGCTGCGGTCAATTCCGAGAGCTTCAAGCTTGTCGGAAATGCTGTCCCGAAGTTCCTTATACTCGTCGGAATAGCTTGAAAAGCCTTTAAGCGTATCCGAGCGGACATAAATTTCCGTATAAACGTCCTGCGTAAAATGCTCCTCGGGGACAATCATAAACGCGTCTATCGCGCCGTCGCCGATATTGGTGCTTCCGCGCTGGGTTTTGGAAATATACATCGGCGTTTGGTACAGCCCGACAACGGTATATTCGTCCCGTACAAGCGGAAATTCGTCAGCCTCCGTCAGATCCTCCAGCGTGATTTTATCCCCGACCTTCAGCCCCTCGTGGAGAATGTTGTAGCTTACTATACATTCCTCGTCCGTTTCGGGAGCGCGACCCTCGAAAATGTCGACCTTGTTTATCTCATCGGGCGTTTTTGAAAAAACCCGCGTGAGGTACTCCTCCTCGCCCCGATGAAGTGCTAAATCGGTATATTTCGACGGAAAAACGCCGTCAACCCCCTCGACCTCGGAAATCGCCTTAACATCGTCCTCCGTAAGCCCAAAGGTTGAAAGCACTCTTAAATCAAACAGATTATGCCCGTCAAAATAATCGTCTGCGGAGGTTTTCATAATCCCGCAGGTAGCGCGCACTCCGCTGAAAAAACCGACCCCGATAGCGCAAATTAAGAGTATTGACAGAAATCGGCTTTTCGATTTGGAAATTTCGCGAAAAGTGTTCTTGTTTACCGCTTTCATCTTGCCTCCGTCACCATTCAATCTGCTCTACGGGAGTGGGATTGTCGTTGAGAATTATCTCCGACGCCCTACTGTTTTTTATCTTTATAACACGGTCAGCCATGGGGGTAATCGCCGTGTTATGGGTGACTAAAATAACCGTCATTCCGTCGCGGCGGCAGGTGTCCTGCAAAAGCTTCAATATCATCTTTCCCGTGTTGTAATCAAGCGCGCCGGTAGGCTCGTCGCAAAGCAGCAGCTTCGGCTTTTTCGAGAGCGCGCGTGCAATGGACACTCTCTGCTGTTCGCCGCCCGAAAGCTGTGCGGGAAAGTTGTTTATGCGCTCGCCTAAGCCCACCTTTTCGAGAATTTCCACGGCGGGTATGTAGTCGCGCTTAGTCTGCGCGGCAATTTCAACGTTCTCTTTTGCGGTAAGATTTGGAAGAAGATTGTAAAACTGGAAAATAAACCCTATATCGTATCTTCTGTACAACGTCAGTTGTTTTCGGTTGTAACCGTCAACTCTCGCGCCGTCAACCGAGATAATTCCCTCGTCGCAGGAATCCATTCCGCCCAGCATATTAAGAACGGTTGTCTTTCCCGAACCCGACGGACCGACAATCACCGCCAGTTCTCCCTTTTCGATATCGAAAGTCATGCCGTCGGCGGCGTTTATCGTTACTTCTCCGACGTGATAACGCTTGTATACATCCTTCAAGGTCACAAATGCCATAATCTCCTCCAAAACTGTTTGTACACAAAAGTGAATTATTTTTTAGTTGAAAAATATGCACCGTACATAAAGCAGTGCGGTGCGATTTTTAAATTAAAACGTGAAATTATCCTATTTTGCTCTTTCCGCCCATATACGGACGAAGAACCTCGGGAATATTCACCGTGCCGTCCGCGTTTAAGTTGTTCTCAAGGAACGCGATAAGCATTCGCGGCGGCGCAACGCAGGTGTTGTTAAGCGTATGCGCGAAGTACTTTCCGTCCTTCCCCTTAACGCGTATTTTAAGCCGTCTTGCCTGCGCGTCGCCGAGGTTTGAACAGGAACCCACCTCAAAGTATTTT
>CANRIQ010000013.1 GCA_947630655.1 uncultured Clostridia bacterium
CCGCAAGGCTTCCCATGCCTCTGTAGACCTTAAAGCTTCTGCCCTGATAAATTTCAACCTCGCCGGGAGCCTCCTCGCAGCCCGCCAGCAGCGAACCCAGCATAACCACATTCGCGCCCGCCGCAAGAGCCTTTACAATATCTCCCGAATACTTAATGCCGCCGTCCGCGATAACGGGAACGCCGTACTTCGCCGCCGCGCACGCGCAGTCGTAAACCGCCGTGATCTGCGGAACGCCGATACCCGCGACAACGCGCGTCGTACAGATAGAGCCCGGTCCAATGCCGACCTTGACAGCGTCCGCGCCCGCCTTGATAAGGTCCTCGGCAGCAGCCGCCGTCGCAACATTTCCCGCGATAACGGGCGTGTCGGGATAGGCGTTTTTGACCTTGTCCAAAGCGACCATAATGTTTTTCGAGTGACCGTGCGCCGAATCCAGCACCAGAACGTCCGCCTGCGCCTTGATAAGCGCGCCCGCGCGGTCAAGAATATCGGGCGTTATCCCGATTGCCGCGCCGCAAAGCAGTCTGCCGCTCTTGTCGCGGGCAGTATTCGGGTACTGCACCGACTTTTCAATGTCCTTTATCGTGATAAGCCCCTTTAAATAGCCGTTTTCGTCCACCAGCGGGAGCTTTTCAATCTTGTGCTTCCTGAGAATTTCCTGCGCCTGCGCCAGAGTTGTCCCCACGGGCGCGGTAATAAGGTGGTCTTTGGTCATAACCTCTTTAATCGGCTGATTAGGGTCGGAAATAAACCTCAGATCGCGGTTGGTAAAAATTCCCACAAGCTTGCCGTTTTCGACAATCGGAACGCCGCTTATCTTATATTTCCCCATAAGACCGTCGGCGTTTGCAACGGAATCCTCGGGCGAGAGGAAAAACGGGTTCACAATAACGCCGTTTTCCGAACGTTTAACCTTATCCACCTCGTCAACCTGCTTTTCGATGGTCATATTCTTGTGGATAATGCCGATGCCTCCCTCTCGCGCGATAGCGATAGCCATACGCGATTCCGTGACGGTATCCATAGCGGCGGTCATAATGGGTGTGTTTAAAACGATATTTTTGGTAAGATTTGTCTTAATGCTGACCATGTTCGGGGTAACATCGCTCTTTGCGGGGATAAGCAAAACGTCGTCAAACGTCAGGCCTTCCTTTACGAATTTTTCGCTGAAATTACAGTTTAGCATCTCCTTACCTCCTCAAATTTATGTATTTATTGTTATTATACATCAAATTTCAACATTTTGCAAGACAAACATTAAAGAAAAATACACAAATATCTTTAGTTTTTTTCGCTTTGTTTGGAACATTTTCACGCACTTGACAAAAAATCGGCAAAAAATCCAAAATGCTTCTTGACTTAATGCGATATTTATTATAAAATATATATGTATGGTGTTTCAGGAAAATTTATCCCTTTAGAGGGCAAAAGCATTAAAAAGGACTTGCATAATATGGAAATTATAACAGCGGCGTCGGTTCTTGCCGCAGATCTGGGCGCACTTTCCGCCGAAGCCGTAAAATGCGCCGAAGCGGGCATTGATATGATACATTTCGACGTTATGGACGGGTGTTTTGTCGAACAGATAACCTACGGCGCGCCCGTGCTGAAATGGCTGAGAAAAGCTGTGGATATCCCGATAGACGCGCACCTTATGGTAGAAAATCCCACCCGACAGATAGAATTTTTCGCCGAAGCGGGCGCGGATATTATTGATATACATATCGAAAGCGGCTGCGACGTTACGGCCTGCTTAAAGCGAATACGCGCTCTCGGGAAACGTTCCGCGCTTGCAGTAAAGCCCGGCACTCCCGTAGAGCAGGCGTTTTCGTATTTGCCGCTTTGCGATATGCTGCTTATTATGACGGTAGAGCCCGGATACGGCGGGCAGGGATTTATCCCCGAAATGCTTCCGAAAATTGAAAAAGCAAGGGAATTCGCCGAAAAAAACGGTTTGCCGATTGACATCGAGGTCGACGGCGGCGTAAACGAAAAAACCGCGGCATTGTGCAGGGGGGCGGGCGCAAACGTGCTGGTTGCGGGGACTGCTCTTATGAAAGCGGCGGATATGAAAGCGGCAAATTCCGCACTGAAAGGAACTTCTTAAAAGATGTTGAATTTAACCGCGCGTGAACCGCGCAAGGCGTATCTTGAAAGGCTTATATTCTTAGCGGCACTGGTGGTGCTTTCGGCGTTTTTGCAGGGCGTAAGAGCCGTTGTAATAAGCGTTTTAAGCGTCGTGCTGTGTATGGCGGCGGACGCCGTCTGCTGTAGGATACGCCGTATACCTTATGATATAAAGGCGTTTGAAGTGCCGTTCTGGGGACTGGCGGCGGCGGCTATGATGCCGTCATCGGTGTCGGTCTGGGCGGTGGTTTTGTCGGCGGTGATATGCATAGTTGTCGGAAAGCACCTTTTCGGCGCGTCGGACAACATTGTCTTCAGCCCTCCCGCTATCGCCGCGGCGTTTCTGATAATATGCTATCCCACGGAAATGCTGTATTATCCGAAATACGGAGAACAGTACCCCTTATTCGGGACATTTGACGGGCTTTTGTCGCGTTCGGCGGAATATTCCCTGAAAATGGGAGTTGCTCCCTCGGGAACGGTCTGGGACAACATCATGGGGCTTATTCCCGCGCCGATTTGCTCCTCGTATATTCTGGTAATTCTGGTCTGCGGGGCGTGCCTTATTCTTATGCGAAGCGGCAGCCTTTGCACAACCGTGTCCTGCTTTGCGGTGACGGGCGCGCTGGCGTTCTTTTTCCCGAGGGCGAATATAAGCGGCTGGCAGTCGGTGCTTTACGAGCTTTGCTCGGGGTATCTGGTCTTCGGGACGGTGTTTCTGGCGGCGGAGCCGTACAGAACTCCCGAAAGGAAGCTCGGGAAGGTTATTTACGGGGCGTTTTTGGGTTATACTACAATGATGTTCCGATTTTTCGGTCAGACAGAGGGAAGCTTTCTGTTCGCCTTGCTTATAACAAGCGCGCTGCTTTCAAGCTTTGACAGAGTGGTTGAAAATCTGTCCTACTGGAAGAAAAAGTATGTAAACTCGTTTGAGAAAAACAAGACGCTGGTGCAAAAGGGCGGACCGAAGCTGTCCGACACGCAGGAGATTGTTCTTCCCGAAAAGTACCGCTACAACACGCCGCCAATTGACGGCGAAATAAAGAAACGCCGCCGCAAGGCTTCTCCCGCTTCGGAGAACGCGGATAATGCGGAGAATGTCGAGAAACCGGAGGACAGCAATGAAAAACAGTAGATTTTCGGCAAACCCCGACGGTTTGTTTAAACAGAACATCGTGTTTATGAGCGGACTTGTCACCGCGCCCATAATCGTTGCGGCGACCTCCGCGGAAAACGCGCTGATACTGGTGTTAAGCTTTTTTATGATGTCGTATATAAGCATTCTTATATGTAGGTTTTTCCCGAGGAGGATTGCCTATTCGATAAGAATTCTGCTTTACGCGATTGTCGCCGCGCTTATGTTCATTCCGACGATTATGGTGACGGACAAGCTTTTTCCCGCGCATGAAGCTGATGTTACGCTTTATATCGAGCTTTTAACGGTAAATTCGCTTTTGCTTGCAAAAACGGAAACCCGCTTTTATCTGAAGCCCTACGGGGAAATGGCTGTAGACGCGCTGATATATGTCGGCGGGTACGCGATTGCGGCGTTTTTAGTGGGATTTGTCCGCGAGGTGCTGGCTTTCGGGACGCTGTTCGGGCTGCGGCTGTTCGATCCCGTAATGCCCTCGGCGCAGTCGCCGTTTTTCGGGTTTATTCTGGTGGGAATTTTCGCCGCTCTTTGCAGAGCCGTTGTTAAGAGAAATGCCGCGTCCAAAACGGCAAGATTTGTGGACCATTCCGAGGATATTCAATGAAAGCGGTATATATTGACGAAAGGAGCGGACAATGGAACATATAGGCGAGGTTTTCGCAAAGATAATAAGTCTTGCGATGATGTCGATTTTTATGCAGAACGCCATTTTCGACAGGGCGTTCGGGGCGAACGTCGCTATTTATGTGTCGCGCCGCGATGAACACGTTGTCGGCTTCACCCTGGGAATTACCGCTATGACGACGGCGGCAAGCGCGGCGTCGTACTTCTTTGATAAAACGGTTTTGCCGATGAAATACGGGTATTTGTTTATGCCGCTTATCTATATAGGCATAATCGGCGTTTTGTACGTTGCGGGGCTGTTTTTGCTGTGGAAATTTTTCCATGCGACGTTCAAGAAGATAAAGAAGTTTGTGCATCTGGCAATTTTCAACTGTGCGGTAATCGGCGCGTTGTTTTTGAATTCAAGCTACGGAAGCGACATCTGGAGCTATATCGGTTACGGGTTCGGCACGGGAATAGGATTTTTCCTCGCAAGCTTTTTACTCAACATCGCGCACGACAGGCTGGACTCCGAAAAGATCCCGAAGGTCTTCAGAGGGTACCCTATTATGATGATTTATATCGGGGTCGTGTCGCTGGCGTTTAACGTTTTAGTGGGATATACCGCAAAATTCTGATTTGCGAAAAAATTACAGAAAGGAACGGGCATTAAGTGAAACCAAAGAAGACAAATATCAAAATCAAACGCAGAAAATACAATCTCTACAACAAAAAGAAAAGCAAATCAAGACAGGTGCTGTCGATTGTGATAACTATAGCGGCGGCGTGCGTGCTGGGAGTGGTGGGCTACGGCGTAGGAAAACCTATTATGAACTATTTGCAGAACCGCGAACAGTATGTTTCGGGGGATAATTCCTCTTCGTCGGAGCAAAGCTTGCAGGGCTCTCAAAGCTCCCCGAATTCCTCGCAGGAAAGCACAAGCTCCGCGCAGGACAGCTCGTCCTCGGCAAGTGAGCCGTCCGTGCCGGTGGTGACCGACGGCAGAATGTACGTTCTCCCCGAGGACGCCGCGAAAAGCTCTGCGTCGCTTTCGGGCGCGCTTGCTGCGGCAAAGGAGTCGGGCTTCGGGGTGGCGGTGGTCACTCTCAAAAACGATGACGGCGTGCTGTACTATAAAAGCGAGGTTTCCACGGCAAAAAGCGGAGATTTTATTGACGGCGCGCTTACTGCGGAGCAGATATGCGATTATATCACCAAGGCGGGAATGACCCCCGCCGCACGGATAAGCACCCTTAAGGATAATAAAGCCCCGTGGATTGCGGGCGGCTACAGAATAGTTTCGGGGGGCGGCTGGCTGGACGATTATCCCGACCGCGGCGGAAAACAGTGGCTTTCGCCGTTTTCCGAGGACGCGGTAAGCTATATCGGCGGCATTTGCGAGGAGCTTTCAAAAGCGGGGTTCAAGCATATAATCTGCAAAAACACGATGTATCCGCGGTTTACAAGCACAGATACGACGAATTATTTAAGCAATCTTCCGCTTTCGGACAGCGCGAAGCGCGTGGAAGCGTTGTGGAAAGCGGTTGACGCGGCAAAGGCGGGTGCTGAGAAGAACGGCGCGCAGCTTTGGCTGGAGTTTGACGGGAAAAACATCACGGCGGACGCAACCTCGGGCACGGACGCGGAGCTTTGCGCGGATAAAACGAAGCTTTCGGGCGTGAACATCATCGCGGACTATTCCGCGGGCGGCGAAAACGCTTATCAGACCGCTCTGGACTTTGCAAATAAGCTGAAGCAGTCGGGCGGCAAAAAAATCTCCGTTCTTGTGAAAAACGGGCTTTCGGCGGACGCGCAAAAGGCGTTCGGAGAAGCGGGCGTTGAGGTTTTCCGCGAGAGCTGATTTGAGGATTTAATTTGTTAAAAAACCGCATTTGCGGGGTTAATAATATTTTTTGGAGGAATTTTTATGAATTTGTTTACATTACTGGCTGAGTCTGCTGCGGCAAACTCTTCCGCTTCTGCGGACGCTGCGACTACGGCGGGGGGCTTAGGGAGCATTCTGACGCTTGTTTTGCCGCTGGTGCTTATGGTGCTGATTTTCTATTTTCTCATCATAAGACCCGAAAAAAAGCGCGCTAAGGAAACCGAAAGCATGCTTAACAACCTTCAGGTTGCGGACGAGGTCATCACCAACGGCGGTATAATCGGGCGCGTTATTTCCGTGCAGAAGGACACCGTGCTTATCGAAACGGGTTCCGACCGCACAAAAATCCGCGTTGTAAAATCCGCTATTGCGCAGAATAAAACCGCTCACGACACCGATACCGAAGCTGCCGAGGTTAAGAAGACCAAGGGCAAGACCGAAATCAAGTAATGGAAAATCCCGATTTGCGGGTAGAAAAGACCCGACGAATTATACGCGAGGCGGTTTTACAGCTTTTGTGCGAAAAGGAGCTGCAAAAAATTACCATAACCGAGATTTGCTCCCGCGCAGAAATAAACCGAAAGACCTTTTATCGGCATTACCGCGCGGTGGACGATGTTATAGCGCAGCTTGAGGACGGGCTTCTGGGAGAATTTTCCGACGTCGGAAAAAGCGGTAAAAGCATTCTCGACGTGGGCGCGGTAATACGCGATATCGGAGAGGTTATCGGAAAACGCAAAGAGTATTTTCTCCGCCTTATGCAGCATAATTCCGAGTTGTTTACCAAAGGCAAGATAAAAGCCGTAATGCACAGACTGGTTTGCGCGGCTTTGAAAAGCACGGGCGACCTCGATAACGAAAATATCGTAAATGCCGCCGCGGAATTTTCTGTGTCGGGGCTTATGTCGCTGTATGAAGCGTGGTTTGAGGGCGGCTGTAGGGACGATCCCGCGCTTATTACCGAAATTGCGGTGAAAATGGTGACAAGGGGGCTGGCGGCTTTCGTTTCGGAGGAAAAGCTGTCCGAGCTGGAGCTTAAATAAAATAGGAGAGATTGTTATGAAAGAACAGAAGAAGAGCTTGTTTTCACTTAAGAGCATTGTGTTTACGGCGATTTTCGCGGCGATAATATGCATTGCCGCGCCGTTTTCCGTGCCGTTGCCGGGGCTGGTGCCGATTTCGCTTGCAACGTTTGCGATTTACATTGCGGGCGCGATTTTGGGCGGCAAGCGCGGAGCTTTGGCGGTGCTGGTGTACATATTGCTGGGTGCGGTGGGACTGCCCGTGTTTTCAAATCACGCGGGCGGGTTCGGAGTGCTGTTCGGGGTGACGGGCGGCTACATAATCGGTTATATCCCGCTCGCGCTTATCACGGGCGTTTTTGCGGAGATGAAGTCAAAAACGCACTGGACCGTTCCCGTCGGAATGATTATCGGAACTCTCGCGCTTTACGCGTTCGGAACGGCGTGGTTTATGATTTTCACGGGTAAAACCCTTGTCGCGGCTCTCACGGCGTGCGTTCTGCCGTTTTTGCCGTTTGACGGAGTGAAAATTGTGCTGTCGACGCTTATTTCCGTGCCGTTAAAGTCAAGGTTTAATAAGATAATCGGCGAGGACAAGAAGTAACAGTTTTATGGACGAACTGCACAAAGATGAAGTCTGGACAAGGTGGAACCCGGAGAATATTCCCGAATGTCACGCTTATTCTGTCGATATAAGGCACGAGGAAAGCGGGATTGTTTTTCTCGTGGAATTTGACGATAAGATAATAAAAGTGTCGTTTGACGGGAATATTCCCATGTATGTTTATTCGGACGAGGGTCTGAGAATGGCGACATATGCGCCCGTTCAGAAAAAACACAACGACAACTTTTATTTTCGGGATTGGTTTTTGTACAGGGTGGAAAATTCGGATTTTCTGAAATGGACTGCATTGGAAAGTTTGGGAATATACGGAGATTTGTATAACAAGCATTTTTGTATTGTCACTGAAAATGACGTAGTGGATATTTTATCCGCCGCAGACCCGACTTTTGAGATTATTCCAAACTCGGCAGACTAAAATAAATAATTTGCGCTTGAACAGACAACGCTCCTGCTTGTCTGTTTTGTTTTTGAGGAGGAGTTTTAATGCAAAACGCACTGATTATCGCAAATCAGGCGGTTATAATGTTTATCCTGCTGGCGGTGGGGTATCTTATATACAAGCTGAAAATGCTTGACGACAACTCCACACGGCAGCTTTCAAACATCACGCTTACGGTAGTGACTCCCGCCGTTATAATCAATGCTTATCAGACGGAATTCAAGCCCGAGCTCGCAAAAGGGCTTTTGTATTCCATGATACTCGCGTTTTTATGCCAGACGGTTATGACGATTATCGCGCGGTTTGCGGTTTCGGCAAAGCACGCGGATTTCGAGGTCGAGCGGTTTGCGGCGGGGTATTCAAACTGCGCGTTTATGGGAATTCCGCTGGCGGAGGCAGCGTTCGGCGCGGAGGGAGTTTTCTACCTTACAAGCTTCATCACCGCATTCAACGTCTTTATGTGGACGCACGGCGTTATTCTTATGGGCGGGAAGCAGAAGGCATCCCCGAAGTCGCTGCTTAAAATACTCGCTTCTCCCGCGATAATCGCAATTGCGGCGGGGCTTGTGTTCTTCTTCACGGGACTTGACCTGCCCGAGATAATCGACCGCCCGCTTACTTACATAGCTTCAATGAACACCCCTCTTGCAATGATAGTTTCGGGGGCGACAATTGCAAAGGCGGGACTGCTTTCGGGATTGAAAAACCCGAGGATTTACTATGTCCAGTCGCTTAAGCTGCTTATTATCCCGCTTATTCTGGCGGTTATTGTCGTAAACGCCGAGCGGTTTGGGGCAAGCCCTCTTGTCGTGAGAACGGTGCTTATGGCGGCAAGCTCCCCGACAGCGTCCGCGTCGATAATGTTTGCTTACAAATTCGGAAAAAATGAGCAGTATGCCTCAAATCACTTTGCGGTGTCTACAATCGCCTGCATTTTGACAATTCCCGTTGTGCTTACAGCCGTAGATCTGCTTGAAAAGCTGTTCGGACTGGCGTAGTTGTGGAAAATTACCAAAAAAATGTGATTAAATTTGTACGAAATGGTTGTTGCAAATCTGTAAGAAAAATGTTATAATTGATATGTAATAAAGAGCAAGATAGTATTGTAGCTTTAATGGCTTACATACTTCTTATATATTTTCCCCAATTATTTGCCGATATCTGTTTTCCCCAAACCGATACGGCGCATTGATTTGAGTTGCCGCAGACACCCCCTTGTCTGCGGGATTTTTTTGTCAAAATCAGAGGTGGCTTATGAAAAAATTGTGTTGTACAGCGTTGGCATTTTTGACGGCTTTGTTTTTGCTTTCGGGCTGTGAGAATGTAAATTTTACGGAATATTCTTCGACCTTTTTCGCTATGAATACCTTTGCGGAAATCACCGCTTACGGAAACGAAGCCGAGTCGGCGTGTTCCGAGATACAGGACAGCATAGCCGAAATGGAGCGGCTGTGGTCTGTGACGGACGAGAACAGCGAGATTTTCGCGCTAAATCACGGAAAACGCTCGGAGGTCAGCCCCATGACGGCGGAAATTGTGTCGTTCGCGCTGGAGATGTCCCAAAAGACAGGCGGCGCGCTTGACCCGACTATTTATCCCGTTCTTGCGGCGTGGGGATTTACCACGGACGAAAACCGCGTCCCGTCCGACGAGGAAATTTCCGAATTACTGAAGCTTGTCGGCTATGAAAAGGCTGCGGTTTCGGGAAACGAGATAACTCTTGAAGACGGCATGATGCTGGATCTGGGTGCTGTCGCAAAGGGTTACGCGACGGCTCGGGCGGCGGAAATTCTCTCACAGCACGGCGTAAAATCCGCGCTTGTAAACTTCGGCGGGAACGTTCTGGCATACGGCTCTAAACCCGACGGCTCGGACTGGAAAATCGGCGTGAAAGACCCCGCCGACGACGGAATTGTCGGGATTATAAGCATTTCCGACAAAACGGCTGTTACCTCGGGGAAATACAAGCGTTTTTTCACTGCTCCCGACGGCACGGTGTACGGGCATATTATTGACCCGAAAACGGGTTACCCCGCCGACAACGACCTGCTTTCGGCGACAATAATAGCCGAGGACGGCGCGTTTTGCGACGCGATGTCGACGGCTATATTCGTTATGGGAAAAAGTTCCGCCGAGGACTTTTGGCGTGCTGTCGGCGGGTTTGATATGATACTTATCACAAAAGACGGTGAAATAATCATCACCGAGGGCATTGAAAAGGATTTTCGCCTTACAGGTGATTTAAGGCTTTCGGTAATCCGCTGAAATTACCCTTTAAACGCTTCGGCAATAATCTGCATTTCCTCTGCATAATCGGGTAAAAGCTCTCCGTTTTCGATAACCACGTCTCCGATGTTGTCCAGAGCCGCGAGATTTATCCTCTCGAAAACGGGTTCCGTGAAGATGTCGTTTAAGCGGCAGTACTCCGCGGCAGTCCCCGAAAGCATATTTTTAATAAGTCCCAGCTCCGTTTCGGTAAGGCTTTGTGCGAAGGTGTTCCAGTTGTCGGGAAGCTCTCCGCTGACGTCCACCAAAGCGGGCAGCTCTGTTCCCGGACCGTTCGGTTCGGGGATATTTTTTTGCTGATCGGAGGGTTCGGAGGTTTCTGCGCTTTCGCTGTACTCCGCGTATTGGGACACCTTTTCCGAAAAATCGTCGTCGCTTATCCCGTTTGAAATCTGCTCTATATCCTCGTCGGAAATTATCAGCTTTTCGGCAATCTCGTCGGATTTTTTGCGTATTTCCTCCAGCTTTGACTTGTCGATAACAATTTCCCGGGGTTCCTTATGGGTCAATTCCTCGTAAGGCGTTGACTCGCGAAGCCTTCTGAAAATCTCAGGCTCTTCTATGTTGAATTTATCAAAAACCCGCTCCATAGCCTCTTCAATAGTCTTTTCAAACCGCTCCGAACCCGTAGCCTTTTCAAGCCTGCTGCGGTTTATAATGTCGCTTGCCATCATAGCGGGATTTGCGGCTATTTTTCTTGCAACGCGCAGCCTCTTGCGCAGCCTTGCCTCAATGTCTTTTAAAATATACCCGATAAGCCCCTTCATAGGCAGATGCTCGAAGCTTACAAGCGTGGGTTCGCCGCGCTTTACAATGTAACGCTCCGCGCCGTTTATCGACACGTTGTGAAAACCGTCCTGGCGTTCTCTGTCGACCAAAGCGTCCCTGAACGGCTCCCAGGTGTAATCCTTTTTAAGCTTCCCGCAAACGAGAGTTGTAATATTTAAATCATACTCCCCAAAATACTTTGCCAGAGCCGAAAAAACCTCCTCGCACGCGCCGTTAAGCAACGGTCTGGTGGCTTCGGAATAAAACGTGCTGTTTTTTATGTCGTATGCGGAGTTATTCGCGAAATATTCCAGCTTATTCTTAAAATTTCCGCGTTCTATATCCAGAATATCGGGGTCAAGCGCGTTTTTCGTCATCTCTTCCGGAAGCGGCAGGGAAATGTCGTTGAACGCGTAAAAATCCTTTATCCAGCGGCAGACCTTGTCCTTCGGGAAGGACGGCGAATTTTCGTAATTTTTGAACACCGCAATAAGCTTTTCAAACGCCTCGCCGCTTGATTTTACGCCTATTTTATTCATAAGCTCGTAGCAGTACAGCAAAACATACGGCTTGTCTGCGTCGGGAAAATTCCCGCGCCGAACGTCGGTTCTCCAGGTGAAGTAGGTTCGCAGCTGCGAATTTGAAAACGCCGCGTAAATGGGTCTTGCCACTCCGCAGTACACCTTTCGCTCATAGCTGTCCTCAACGTCCGCCATAAATTCGCCCTGCCGTACCATGGTTATTTCGGCGCAGCTTCGCACTATATAGTTGTTCCGCGTTATCTCCTCAAGCGAGCGCATTTTGCGTATTTTTTCAAGCATATACTCGTCCTGCGCGCTCATGTTGTCGGGAACAGCCTCGTGAGGGTAGGCGATGGTGTTCGGCATAAGCTCTTCGCTGTCGGAAAGCGGCGGAATTTTTTCCGCATCGGCTTTTTCGGTAGTTTTCACCGCCTCGCGCACAGCCTTTTTCACCTTTTTGCGGACGTCCTTCGGCGCAAGCTGCGTGAGGTCGTCCGCGACGGTTTCGGCAACGTCCGCCACGGCGCGGTTTACCATATTGTTGATGTTCTTTTTTATCTCGTCAAGGGACAAACCGCCCGTTTCGATAAACTTCTTAAAACCTGCCATATGATCACCGCAAATCAGTTTAATCTTCAGCCTTATCTTCCGTATCGGTAAACGCTATTAAGGTCTCCCAGCCCTTCGGGAAACCGAGATCGCGCAGCCTTATCGCGTCGGAGTTTTTCCGTATCATTCGGGAAACGGGTTTTACAACGCGCTCGTTCCAGCCTGCCTTATCGTGATAAAGCTGCTTCATCACGATTATGTACCCGAAAACGTTATCGGAAAGCTCCACGGGGAAATTTTTCGGCGTTCTCGGCAAAACAGGGAAATTATTCCCGTAAAGGCGGTTGTAGTGCGCGCAGTAATTTCTAAGCTCGTTCAGGCAGAAAATCCAGTTGTCCATTTCTGTCGGAGAACAGCCGTAATATTCGTTTGCAAGAGCCTTTTTGTCCTCCGTTTTCATATCCTTGTAAAAGAACGCCAGCGTCCCGAAGCTGAAAAGCTCCATTACCACCCAAAGCGGGAATTTCCCTTCGTATTTCGAGTTGTAGTGGCGGACAAACTCGCGCTCGTCGTTGCACTCGATAAGGTGTTTTACGCGGGAGATGAAGCTTTGATGATTATGCGAGCGGTCAAACGTGTTGGGATTAAGATACCCCAACGCCCCGTATTTCAGAGCGTGAAAATTCGACACCGCCGCCCGCAGAGCGATTTCTATCTCCTCCAACGCCGCGATAAGCACGCTTCGAAGCTTTCTGTCCATCTCGTAGACAGTCAGTATCTTCTCAAAGGTCGTTCCCTCCTCGTAGTGGTGCTTATCCACCGAGAAAGGCTCGAAATAGTTTGACAGCCTGTAATAGTTGATGTATTTAAGCGTCCTGCGGACAAGCTCCTCGTCGCGGATTATACAGCCGCGCGCGCGAAGCTTCTTTATTTGTTCGTCCGACGTAGAGGGTATTTTTTCCTGCATAGCAACTCCTTTGATGTGTAAAAAACGGCTGTCAGTCCATCCAGAAAACCTCGCGCTCGTGCTTTGTCTCGCGTGTCATAAGCGCGGTAATGCTCTTTCTGGGGTCGCTTCCGTTATAGCAGACGTTTACGATTTGTTCGATAATCGGCGTGTCGATGTTGTGTTCTTTTGCAAGCCGAAAAGCGGTTTTGCTGTTGAGGTAACCCTCCACCGTTCCGACGGATTTTACAGCCTCCGCCGCGGGAGTTCCCTTGCCGATAAGGAAGCCTGCGCGGAAATTTCTGGAATGCTGTGACGTGCAGGTGACAATAAGGTCGCCGATGCCCGCCATTCCGGTAAAGGTTTTCCAGTTCGCACCAAGCCCCACGCCAAGGCGCGTGATTTCGGTCATTCCGCGGGTCATAAGAGCGGCGACGGTGTTGTCGCCGAGTCCCATTCCGCGGGCAATTCCGCAGCCTAACGCTATCGGGTTTTTCAGAACGCCGCCAAGCTCGCACCCCACGACGTCATCGTTTATATAAATTCTGTAGCACTCGTTTGAGAGGGTAGCCTGAATATATTTCGCGGTATCGGGGTCGTATGCCGCGCAGACCTCGGTTGTCGGCACAAAACGGGCAATCTCCTCCGCATGACACGGACCCGTAATCACCGCGACGCGGTTTTTCGGAAGCTCTCCGCGAATGACCTCGGACAGCCGCATTCCCGACTCCTCCAGACCCTTGCTGGCGTTTACGACAACGGTATTTTCCGAGATATACGGCTTTACAGCCTTGACAGCCTCGCGGTAAAATGCCGACGGAATACACACGACGACGATATCCGCTCCCGAAACGCATTTCGGGTCGGTTGTAACGCCCAGATTATCGGGGAGCTTCACCCCCGGAAGCAGGCGTTTATGTTCGCGCTCCGTGCGAAGCTGTTCCGCCTCGCTTTCAAACTTTGTCCAGGTGGTCACCTCGTGACCGTATTTTGAATACAGCACTCCCAGAGCCGTTCCGTATCCGCACCCGAGTATCGCGATTTTTGCCATATACGTTCCCCTCTTTACATAATTTAGTACCGTTTTGTGATCCTCTGTCCCAAGGCAGCTCCGAAGAGCCGCCCTACTATACGCGCCTTCTTCGCGGCGGCGGGGGCGGGCGTGCTCCCGCTTTGCGGGAGCAAAGCCGCAAGGTGCCCGCGCTGCTTTGCAGCGCGCATTTTCCGCTCCCGCGGGAGCGGAAAATGTTTTTCGGCACCTTACGGCTTAAGATTGGCGAAGCCAATCCGCCCGCCCCCCGCCGCCGCACGTTCGCGTTATTTTGCTTTTTCGCCGAGCTTTTTTTCGGTGTGGTCTGCAAGGCGTTTTAAGTTGCCTCTGTGCCTGAAAACGATAAGCCCCGCGCAGAACGCTCCGATAACCGCGTTTGCTATAAATGCAGGGTCGTGGTCGAGAAAATGCCCGAACAGGGGTGATGCTATGCAAAAGCAGGACGACGCGATAACGCTCCCGAGAGAAACATATCTCGAAATCGCCACTATTATAATGAATATTCCGAGCAGCACGCAGGCTATCCTCCAGTCAAGAACGAAAATTGCCGAAATTGCCGCCAGAACGCCTTTTCCGCCCTTAAATCCGTAGTACAGCGGAAAACAGTGCCCCACTATCGCCATAAACACCGCCATATATTCCACCCACGTCATACCCGACGCAGGGTCTGCGGTATCAACTCCGCCGAGAAGCCTGAACGCCAGCCTTACCAGCAGTATCGACACCGCCGCTTTCGCAACGTCCCCCAGCAGCACTATCCCCGCAGCACCCTTTCCGAGTACTCGCAGGGTGTTTGTAAGTCCTGCGTTTCCGCTTCCCATAGTGCGTATATCCTTGCCTGTTTTCAGCTTCGCAACTATAATAGACGTGTTTATCCCCGAAAGAAGATACGGCACGACAAGCATTACCGCATAACACAACCAGATCATTTTATCCCTCTTATTCTCTTATTCATTGCTTTTATTTTCCATTTTTTCGATAACCTTGCCGTTTAACATCGCGCTTATCTGCGGATTTCGGCTTCTCAGCACCGCAATCAGCACCGCGGGATTATCCGCGGGATTTACAGGCATCAGTGCCCTTTTCCCGTCAAGCAGCCGAAGCTCAAGATTAAATCCCTTCGGCTCGGCGGAGCGTATCTCGTCGTATCTCAAAAGCTCAATTTTTCGGCTTCGGTAGAATAAAACATATTCCTCCAGAAACCAACGTCCGCCCATGTCCTTTGCCGTCCCGTAATCGGCGAGGATTTTCTCCCTCGTTTTTTCGGGAAGCGCGGAAAGCTTCTTTGAGAATTTACTCGGTGCTGTAAGCGTGCTTGCCGTTATCCAAATTGTCAGAATAAGCAATCCCGCCAGCACAACCCATGCTATAATGCGCGTTTTTTCGCGAACGACCGCCCCCGACACCGTAAGTCCCAGAGCAATCACCGCGAATTCCGCCCAGTAGAAAATTATTTTTTTGCGGTATGCTCTCCGAAAATCGGAGATTATTTTTTTCATTGTTCGCCTCTTTCACGCACGGTAAGCTTTATCGGCGTTTTGTCAAGCCCGAAGGTTTCGCGGATTTGATTTTCGATATAACGCTGATAAGAATAGTGAAACAAGTCCTTGCTGTTGCAGAACACCACAAAATTCGGCGGATTAGTCGACGCCTGCGTCATATAGTAGAGCTTAAGCCGCTTTCCCTTGTCGGAGGGCGGCTGAACCCGCGACGTCGCATAGCTTAACATATCGTTCAGCACTCCCGTTGAAATTCTGCGCGAATGCTGCTCGTGAACGATGTCGATAAGCTCAAACAGCTTATCAACGCGGCTTCCCGTCTTTGCGGAGATAAACACAAACGGCGCGTAGCTCATAAACGAGAAATCATTTTGCAGCTTTTTGGTAAATTCCGACATGGTTTTATCATTCTTGTCCGTAACCGCGTCCCATTTATTTACAGCAATTACCACCGCTCTGCCCTTGTCGTGAGCGTATCCCGCGACCTTGCTGTCCTGCTCGGTGAACCCGACTTCCGCGTCAATCATCACCACGCACACGTCCGCGCGGTCCACCGCCATAAGAGCCCTCAGCACGCTGAAATGCTCTATGTTTTCGGTAACCTTTGCTTTTCGGCGAATTCCCGCGGTATCGATAAAAACATACTTGTTTTCCCCACGGACGACCTCGCTGTCAACCGCGTCGCGGGTTGTCCCCGCAATATCCGAAACAATCGACCTCGCCGAGCCCGTGATGTAATTCACAAGCGAGGATTTCCCGACGTTCGGCTTCCCGATAACGGCGACCTTTATCGCGCTGTCGTCAAAAGGCTCTGCTTCCTCGGGCGGAAGCTTCTCAAAAACCGCGTCCAGCAAATCACCCGTGCCGTGACCATGAACCGCCGAAATTGCAATAGGATCCCCGAGCCCGAGATTATAGAACTCGTAAAACTCGGGCGGCACATCGCCGATATTATCGTCCTTATTCACCGCCAGCACCACGGGTTTTCCGCTTTTAGTAAGCATAGTCGCCACGTCCGCGTCGCTTGCGGTAACTCCCGCCGTAAGGTCTACGACGAAAATAATGCAGTCCGCCGACTCTATCGCAAGCATCGCCTGCTCGCGCATTTGCGCTAAAATAACATCGCTGCTTTCGGGCTCTATACCGCCGGTGTCAATCAGCATAAATTCGCGGTTCAGCCACTCGCAGCGGCTGTAAATTCTGTCCCGCGTAACGCCGGGCGTATCGTCCACTATTGACAGCCGTTTTCCGACTAATTTATTAAAAAGCGTGGACTTCCCGACGTTCGGTCGTCCGACAATCGCAACTAACTGCATATAATATTCCTCACTTCAATATACACTATATTCTATTATAACACAATTCGCTGTTTTTTGCAAGCATTGTTATAAAAGTTTAGTAAACCTTTTAAGAAGCTCATCAGTTGTAATTTCTATAATTTCCGCCGACAACGCGCCCCTGCCCGACGCCCCGATAACATATTCCCCGAAATCATACGCCTTTGTATCGGGAAGCTTAGGCACGACAATCCCGCGCAGATCCCGCGTTATCCCAATCCCCAGACGCTTTAAAAACGCCTCCTTCTGCACCCACAAGCGGATAAAATCCGCATCGGAGCGCGTTTTTGAAAGCTCCTCCGCCGACAGGACACGCTTGTACATATCGGGGTTGATTTTCCTCGAACGAAGCTCTATGTCAACGCCGATTTCGTTGTCATTGCAGAAAGCCGCAGCTATAGCCCCCTTTGTATGCGAAAGCGAAAACCAAAGCTCCCCGTCCCGAAGATAGGGTTTTCCGTTTGTGCCGAGCCGAAACGAGATTTTCCGCGGGGGCTTTCCCGTGCGGCTGGAAATTTCCGACAGCACCAGAAGCTGCGACAGCAGGGAATTTATTTTGTCGCCCTCGGACTTTTTCCGCTCGACAATTTTTCTCCTTGCCGCGGTAAGACAGCCCTTGTACCCCTCAACCTCCGCGAACCTAAGCTCCTGCGGTATTTTCATAACGATTATATCCATAATTTACTCCTTATCCTCATTCGGGAACAAATCCCCCGTGTCGGCTTTCCTTGCCGCCTTAAAACGCTTATCCTTCCGCGTGACGACAATATCGCTTATGCCGTACGCGCCGCAAAGCCTAATCGTTACCCTCCCCGAGGCGATAACGGGTCTGCGGATAATCCTTTTCATATCGGCGGTGGAAAAATCCTCCCTTGCCTCCATTGCCGCCGCCAGAAAGCAGAATTTTTCGTCCTCGTATGGAACATCGGCGTGCTTCAGCCGCTTATGCAGCGACGTTCTCGCGGCGCGCGCCGTAAAGTGACACCAGTCGTCCTGCGGGAGCGCGCACTCCCCCTCGGACGTGCAGGGAGCTGATATTTTCATGCCGTTTTTTAAAAGCCTCTCGCGTGTCTGCAAAAGCTCCCGAAACGCCTTCGGAGTCCCCGGTTCTACAATCACAAGCAGCTTTTTCGCGGCTTTAACAAGCGCGTTTTCGGCGTTTTCGCGGGAGCTTTCGGGCAACTCGTTTAAACAGTATGAACAAATTACAAGGTCTGCGGAATGTTCGGCAATCTGCGTTATGTCAAGCTGTTGCCATTCGGCAGAAATTCCCATACAATTGAGAAATTCCCCGCCCAAAGCTATCATATTCCCCTCGCGCTCAACGCAGGTGATTTTCCCGCAGTCCGTCAGCAACGCCGCCGAAACCGCTCCTGCGCCCGTTCCCGCGCCCGCGTCCAGAACCGAGCTTATCTCCCCGCCGAAGCTTTCGAGCGACAATTCCAGAGCCCTGCTTACCGCCGCAAAGGTCGCGGGCATTCTCACCGCAGCATACGCGAGAATTTCGGTCTTATCGGCAGCCGAAAAGCCGTTTTCGCGGCGGTAATTCTCCGAAATGCGGTCCGCTGCCGCCGAAAGCTGCTTTATATCGGCGTTTTGTGCGAGTTCATTGATTTTTTCACGAAGCTGTACAGGAAACTCCACCCGCTCACCCCCATAATTTAATTGTACAACAAAATTCGCGTTTTGTAAAGGGGGAAACGCCCAATTATACGAAAAAACGCGGCGCATTCCGCACCGCGTTCTGATTTACAGCATCAATCACACCTTGTACGTCGCAAGGCTGTTTTGAAGCGTTTCGACCTGATTGTCGAGGCTTTCGCTTGTCGCCGCGCTCTGCTGAGCCGTCGCGGCGGTGGACTGGATAACTCCCGATACCTCCTCAAGCTTAACGACAATCTGCGAGAGCATACTCTTCTGTTCCTCGGAAACGTCCGCAATCTCCGCTACGGAATCGCTTATTGCCGCCGTTTCCTCGACTACCTCGTCAAGCACCGCGGCAGTCTCGTTTGCGGCAGCCGTACCGCTCTGAATGGACTGCACGGTCTGTTCGATAAGCTTGCTGGTGGAGCTTGACGCTTCGCTGGACTTCGACGCCAGATTTCTGACCTCCTCTGCAACAACCGCAAAGCCCTTGCCCGCAGCACCCGCTCTTGCCGCTTCAATCGACGCGTTAAGCGCGAGAATGTTCGTCTGGAACGCAATATCCTCAATAGTGGCGTTAATTTTTACAATTTCGGTAGTCAATTCGGAAATGCTGTTCATAATCTGAAGCATATCCTGCATTTTCTTGTTGCTGTCCTCAACCTTTTTGGTAGCGTTTGAAGTGCGGACCTTAACTCCCGCGGCGTTTTCTGCCGACTGCGAAACGCGGCGGCTTATATCCTCAAGCGACGAGGAAACGTTGTCGATAAGACCCGTTTCGTCCACAACCGCTCTTGCGATTTCGTTCGCGCCCTGCGACACGTTGTGCGAGCCGCCCGCGATTTCCTGTGCAACGCCGCCAAGCTTTGAAAACGTCTTCTGAAGCGCGACGCAGATGTTCCGTATAGAGGTCTGAATAGCGGTAAATTCGCCCGCGAAGGTGATATTGCTGTTATAAGTGAAGTTGCCGTTTGCCATGCCCTCGAGAATTCTGCCGATTTCGTCTATGTACTCCTTAAGAGAGGTGTTTGTCTGCCGCAAAGCCGTGCAGATAGTGCCTATTTCATCGTTCTGACATTTCGGATAACGGTGGTCAAGAACGCCCTGCGACATATTTGTAACTATATGTTCAATATCGGAAAGCGGTTTAAGCCTTGTTGTGAACTTAAAGAAGAAAAACAGTCCGCCCAGCAGGATAAACACCGCCGACACGATAATCGTAAGCACGATTATGCTCGTAAGGGGAGCGACTGCTTCGCTGTAATTCGCGACATAAAGCACCTTCCAGTTGGTGTCGCCGATGGAAACTATCGGGAAATAGTGCTTTCCGCCGTCGATATTGCCCGAGAGAATATCCGTGCTGTCAACGGACTCTAAAACCTTCCCGAAAACGGGAGCAACATCCGCAAGCGGAGTGATAACCTCGGTATCGCCATTAACGTGGTAGGAATAATCCTGATTTGTCGCGTGAACGACAATGTTGTCCGAGTCGTCAACCAGCACCGCATAGCCGCTGTTGTCGGCTTTCAGATTTTGCGTAAGGGAAACAAGCTCGTTTATCTCAACGTCCAGACCGCACACGCCCACAGCCTTCCCCGACTCGTCGTAAGCGGGCGTTGCGATAGTGATAACCAGCGCGCCCGTAATCGCGTCGACATACGGCGCGGTGATGATAGTGCCGCCCGCGGCTATTGCGTTTTTGTACCAGCCGCGCTCCTGCGATACATAATCGGAGTCAACTGGGTATTTTCCGCACGCCATAACGCCCACGGGGTCGGTCTCCCACGCAAAATAGTTATTCATAATGGAGGTGGAGGACGCCATCGACACGTTAAGCAGATAATCCTCAAGCTCTTCGCCGTGAAGGTTTTCGCGCACGGCCGCCTTTGCGAGATCATCCGCAAGTGCTATGTGCTTTGTAAACCACGTGTTCATCTTTTCGGATTCTGTCGCGACGGTGTTGTACAAATTCGCCTTTATGGATTTGGTGTATTGATAATTCACGCAAACCGAATATATAGCGCATATTACAACCAAAACGGCAGTGAGAATTCCGACAGACGAAATCAATATGCTGTTAAGCAAACTTTTTCTCTTTCCGTTCATATCAGCTGACCTCCATACAATTTTGTTCTAAAACACACTATAATTTTACAACAACTTTAATTCTCTGTCAAGGGCAATATGACTATTTTTAACGATTTGCACAAATTTTTCGACATTTGTTCAATAACTACCCACATAACACACAAACCGCGCAGTATCTCTCTGCGCGGCTTTTCGGAAATATTTGTAAATTTTATGCCATCTCCACAACAACGTCGTTTTTGTCGCCCAGCATATCCTCGGTGATAAGGTTCTCCGAAAGCTGCTTGCCGTTGAGGTAAACAGCCTTTACGCCGTGGCACGAGCCCTGCGGATTTTTTACGGTAATGTCAAGCCGTTTTTTGCGGAATGTCTTTTGCATGGTAAATTCTTCCCATTCCGACGGAATTGACGGGTCGATAACAAGCCCCTTTAAATTCGGGCGAAGTCCGAGAATACCCTCGACTGTTCCCACCATAACGGTGGAAGCCGTTCCCGTAAGCCAGTGAACATGCGCTC
>CANRIQ010000014.1 GCA_947630655.1 uncultured Clostridia bacterium
CGGAGCGGGCTGGACGTTCGCGCTGTCGCTGGCTATGCTGATACTCGGTTCGTTCCCGTCGGGAGACCCGGTAAGCTATCTCGAAAGCTGGGGACTTCTGCGTGATATTCACATTGAAAACGAGCCGCATGCTATCCTTCACACGGCATATTTTGCGTTCTTTATCTTCATTGCGGTGTTCAACGCGTTCAACGCGCGCACCGACCGCATGAACCTCTTCGACAATCTGAACAAAAACAAGGGCTTCCTCACGGTATTCGGAATTATCGCGGTAGTGCAAATTCTTATGACCTACCTCGGGCGCGGAATTCTCTCGGGCTGGGGACTGTACCCCTTAGAGTGGCTTGTGGTGCTTATTCCCGCAATTTCGATCATACCCGTGGATCTGCTTAGAAAAGCGATTGTCGGCGCGGGCAAAAAGGAACAATAAAAAGGTAACTTTCTTGAATTATTTAAGGAGGAAAAATTATGGCAGTAAATCTTACAAAAGGTCAGCGCGTAAGCCTTGACAAATCCATGACTATGGCGAGAATTGGTCTCGGCTGGGACGTAAACCGCTATGACGGCGGGAATGACTTCGACCTTGACGCGTGCGTTTTCCTGTTGGGAGCGAACGGCAAGGTGCTTCGGGACGAAGATTTTGTGTTCTACAACAACCTCTCCGCGCGCGACGGAGCTGTTGTTCACACCGGCGATAACCGCACAGGCGAGGGCGACGGCGACGATGAGGCGATTATCATCGATTTCACGAAAATTCCGCAGGAAATACAGAAGATTGCCGTTACGGTGACTATCTTCGAGGCGGGTCAGAGAAACCAGAATTTCGGGCAGGTGTCGAATTCCTATGTTCGTGTGGTAAAAATTGACAATCCCGATGATACAAACGGCGAAGAGGCACTGCGGTTTGATCTGGTGGAGGAATTTTCGATAGAAACCGCGCTTGTTGTGTGCGAAATTTACCGCTACAACGGCGAATGGAAGTTCAACGCGGTAGCCGCGGGCTATCAGGGCGGTCTGGAGGCTCTTTGCAAAAATTACGGCGTGAACGTGTGATTTTTTACAAACAAAACTTCGAGGGGGCGGCGGCGTGGACGTAAACGAGCTTATCGCGGGCGCGGCACCGGGCGGCAGCGTAATGCTGCCCTCGGGCGAGTTTGAGGGTCCGGTCGTTATCGACAAGCCGCTGCGGCTCTCGGGGCAGAATACCACAATCTGGGCGAGAAACGGCGCGGCAGTGAGGGTGCGTTCAAACGGCGTGACACTTGAAAATCTGCGCGTGGAAATCACTGACGGCGGCGAGTGCGATACCGCTGTCGAGGCGGATTTCCTGACGGCGGTCAAAAACGTCGAGGTGCTGGGTTCAGTCCGAGGTTTCGGCGCGGCGGACGGCAAATTTGACGTTCCGAAAACCATTGCTCTGGGGGAATTTTTGGCTGACGCGGAAAACTCGTTTACACTGTCAGTCACCGTTCCCGAGCAGACCGAAATTCGCTGTTCCGCGCGGGAGGTGAGGTTCTCCCCCGAGGTGCTGAAGGCGGGCGAAAACAAGCTTTCGGTGTATGTTTCGGGGATTTCCGCGCAGACGGTTTTATACGCGGAAATTCTGTTTGTATCGACTTTCACAAGGAGAATTTACCTCACGGGAAAGGCTTCCCGGACCGCAGAAAAAGCGGATTTGCGGGAGATTTTTGCAGAGCGTCGGCAAAGCGATAAAAGCGACGTAATCTGCCTTACCGCGGCAAGGGCTCCCGAAAAGGGCGATAAAATCGCCTTGCGAAAGGGTCAGCGGGTTGCGCTTTTACCTTACGTCGGGAGCAGATTTTCGGTGTATTTCGGCTGTGCGAAAAAATGCGCCGCCGATATCGACCCGTATGTTTTCCTGCTGGACAAGGACGGAAAGGCACTCGGAAACGAGTCTCTGATTTTCTTCGGGAAAGAGCGTTCGGACTGCGGCGGAGTGAGGTATTTCCCCGACGACGGGCATATAGAAATCGATTTGTCGGCGGTGGATTACAGAGTTGAAAAAATAACGCTGGCGTATGCGGTGTACGCGGCGGATTCGGTGAATAATTTTTCCGCTGTAAGCAGTCCTAAAATATCCGTCTGCACCGATACGGAGCGGATAAGCTTCGTTATGGACGAGCTTACGTCGGAATCCTGCGCGGTGGCGGCGGAATTTTATCTGTACAAGGGCGAATGGAAGATTTCCGCGGTCGGAGCGGGCTATATAAGCGGCATTGCAAGGTTATGCAACAGCTTCGGCATCGATGTGGAGTAAGGTGGTGAGAAAATGCAGGAATTTACACGATACGTCGGGTATGACAACCCCGACAGCTTCCGCAGTTTTCTTATCGGGCAGTATGTTTCGGCAAACAAAAACGGGCTGTTTTTCAAGGCAAAGCTCCCCTCGGCGACGACCGATGAAATTACGGCTGCCGCGGCTTATACCGCCGCAAGCTTCGACAACGCAGACGATATTGCGCGCGCTCTGGACGGGTGGAAAAGCGCGACGAACGTTCCGTGCGACAGCGCGGCGGTGGCTGAGGTTATGGCGAAGGCTGTCGCGGAATGCGGCGCAAATCAGAAAAACACATATTTCGTGCTGTTGTGCCAGCTTATAAAATACATGGCGGCGCGCCCCGCAAGCGTGCTTTACATCGGTTCTCCGACGCTTCGGGAGCTTTATTTTCTGTGTATGATGCAGGCGGCGGGAGTTGCGATAACTCTTGTAAGCTATGGGCAGGACAGCGATTTTGAGAAGCTGGCGTTTAAGGACAGGATAACGGTAAAAAGCGGGAAAAGCTCCGCGCCAATTCAGATCGACTTCGGGAAGATAGATTTGTCCCGTGAAGCAAAGCTGTCCGAAATGCGCGCTGAGGGCGAGAGAGTAAACGGGCTTGTAAAACGCCTTTCCACGACCGCGGCGGGCTTTTTCGAGGATTTTCTCCGCGACAGGCGTTCGAGAGTGGTGGCGGACGGCGGCGTTTATACCGAGGACGGCGAAATTCCCGTGTACTGCGCCGCGCTTATCGGGTGCGAGGACGAGGCGGTGTACACGA
Source organism: uncultured Clostridia bacterium (assembly GCA_947630655.1). Classification (GTDB taxonomy): domain Bacteria; phylum Bacillota; class Clostridia; order Oscillospirales; family Ruminococcaceae; genus CAG-115. The sequence goes on from CANRIQ010000014.1 coordinate 3,060, forward strand.
ATATGCTCGTGAAGTTCAAGGAGAGCTTTGCGGGGCTTAAAAAACAGCTTATTTTCATCGAAAAGCCGCTTGAAAACCCCTCTGCCGACGAGGTGAAGGCTCTCGGAACGCCGACAGGCACAAGCACAGAGGAGCTTGTAGACTCGATTGCGGTGACGGTGAACCTTGTCGGGGACAGAACGCGCACGGCTCTTGCGGCGCGGGCTTTAAGGGAGCTGCTGTCGGAGATAAATTCCAACAACCGCACCGTGACGCTTAATTACGCGAATAAAATTGTAACGTGGCTTTACCGCTGCACGCAGGCGAGAAAATACGCCGTGAAATACGAGGATATCCCCGTGATACTCTACTACGGCGATATTTCGCAGTCGGAGCTGTATTTTTTAAATTTTATGTCAAGGTGCGGGTTCGACGTTGCATACATCACCCCGAATAAGGCTAATCTCTCGATTGCCGCGGACAAGAATGTGGGCTCGCGAATGCAGATTTTTGAGCTGCCGCAGTCGCGCGAAAGCGGAAGCTATCCCGCAAAGGCAATCAAGATGAAAATGGCGACCGTAGCCTACTCGGCGGAGCGCGATCTTGATACGATGCTGTACGGCGGGGATACGGGGATTTTCAGGAGCTTTCAGTTTCCGAACAGCCAATCGGTGACGCTTAAGACGACATTTGAGGAAATCGCTATTCTCTGGCGGCAGGAGGCGCGCTTCAGGCAGGGCTTTGAGACTTCGGGAAATCTGGTGTCGATACCGAATATCTTCGCTAAAATAAGCGGCGTGGAAAACGGCGATCTGGGAAGATACTGGGACGATGTGCGGGATAAGCTTACCCCGCAGACCATTCTGATGGTTAAAAAGCAAAACTCCAAGGCTGAAACCGCAACCGACCTTTCGGCATACCGGCAGTTTTACCGGAACGGCGAGATTGATACCGAAAAGCTGAAAGCCTCGACGCTTAATAAGTACAGCTATCTGCCCGACAGGATACAGGATATGCTGTTTTACAAGCTTCAGGAGGCGGCAAGTTCGGGATTTTTAAAGCTCTCGGGGGACAATCTGATGTGCAGTGTGCTGCACTTTGGGCTGAGCCTTGACAAGGAGCTTTTGAAGATCATACAGCAGTTCGATTTCACGGGAAAAATCCCGAAACTCGTCGTAATCGACGCGGTGGAGGACACCTTCACGCTCGAAGAGTGCATAAGGATAGTCCTTTGCGACCTTATCGGGTTTGATATTCTTGTTTATACGCCTACGGGCTATAAAAACCTTGAAACGTTTGTGAATGCAAACGCCTTCGAGGAGCATATTATGAACCAGTTTATGTACAACACAGAGGTTCCGAAGCTAAAAATACCCTCTGAAGAAAAGAACGGCGGTTTTTTCGGAAAGCTGTTCGGGAAACACTGATATTTTCAGGAAAGGAAAATCACAATGGGACTTCAATTCACACCCGGCGCCGCTGCGGCACAGCAGGCAAATCTTGAGGTGGAAACCACGGCGGTTGCAGCACCCTCCGACGCGGCTCTTGAGGCTAAGCTTGAAGAGGCGAAAAACTTCAACATCATGGTAAAGACCGACGAGATTAAACAGCAGCTTGCAAACACCGAGGAAATTGACAAGCTGGTTTCCACGATAAACGTCAACGATTCGTCGACTATCGTGAAATTCGGCGCGGAGGCTGCCGACGGCGTTTCGCAGGCGTCCGACCAGGTGCTGAATTCCATGAGTATTCAGCAGATAAACGACACGGGCGTTATGCTGAAAAATCTTGCGGCGATTATGGACGAGTTTGATATCAAGGAGCTGGAGGAAAAGCCGGGGTTCTTCGGGAAAATCAAGAAGAATATCGAGAAAATTCTCAACAAGTACGACACCATGGGCAAGGAGATTGACAAAATCTATGTCCAGCTTAAGCAGTACGAAACCGAAATCGAGCAGGCAAACCACAAGCTTGACACGATGTATGAGGCAAATCTCGGCTATTATCAGCAGCTTATAAAATACATTATGGCGGGCGAACAGGGCGTTCGGGAGCTTGACCAGTATATCGAGGATTACAAGAAAAAGGTTGAGCAGAACCCCGACGACGGCACAATCCGTATGGATTTGTCAAATCTCCAGCAGATGCGCGAAATCCTCGACCAGCGCGTTATGGATCTGAAAATCGCCGAAAACGTCGCGCTTCAGACCGTGCCGATGCTGAAGACTATGGAGTATTCCAACCTTAATCTTGTAAGAAAAATAAACTCCGCGTTTATCATCACAATGCCTGTTTTCAAGCAGTCGTTGGCGCAGGCAATTATGCTCAAACGCCAGAAAATTCAGGCGGACTCGCTTGCCGCGCTTGATGAAAAAACCAACGAAATGCTTATCAAGAACGCTCAGAACACCGTCGAGCAGTCCAAGCTTGTAGCGGGTATGTCCGCAAACTCCTCTATCAAGGTTGAAACTCTCCAACAGACGTGGCAGACCATTGTCAGCGGCATAGACGAGGTTCAGCGTATCCAGGACGAGGCTCGCCAGAAGCGCAAGGAGGATCAGAAGGCTCTTGAGGACATCAAGGCGGATTACAAGTCGAGAATGAAGGCATAAAAAATTCCCCGCGGGCGCAGGGAATTATATTCGGATAAATCAGATTGGCTGCGTTTTTTTTCGCAGCCATTCTTTTTCGGCAGGCTCTAAATGCGGGGAAAGCTGCCCGAAAACAAGCTGCTGATAATTATTGAAATACTCAACCTGCCGCGGCGAAAGAAGCGATTTTTCAACGCCGCGCGGGTCGAACGGGACAAGCGTCAGCGGCGAAAATCCGAGAAATTCGCCGTATTCGGATTTGCCGCGATTTTCGCATAACAACAGGCTTTCGTGGCGTATGCCGAATTTATTTTCAGCGTAAAAACCCGGCTCGTCGGAGGTAATCATTCCCGCGCGCAGAGGCTCGTCGCCCACCGCGCTGCGGCTTATGCGCTGAGGTCCCTCGTGGACGTTCAACAGAAATCCCACGCCGTGACCCGTGCCGTGACCGTAATCCAGAAGCTCGCGCCAAAGCTCAGCCCGCGCGGCATAATCCAGAGTTGACCCGCGCACGCCCGCGGGAAAAACCGCGTTCAGAAGCTCCAGATGACCGCAGAGAACCAGCGTAAACGCGCGCTTTTCCTCCGGGGTAAGCTCCCCCAAAACGAACGTCCGAGTGACGTCGGTCGTGCCGTCGAGGTAGTGCCCGCCCGTGTCGGACAGCAGCAGCCCGCGCGGGAGAATTTCCGCGTCAGTCTGAGCTGTCGCGGAATAATGCACAATCGCCCCGTGCGCTCCATAAGCCATTATCGGCGCAAAGCTCTGCCCGAGGTAATTTTCGCCCTGTTCGCGGAAATCCTCAAGCTTTTCAGCGGCGGAAATTTCGGTAATTTTTTCGCGCCCGATCGCCCCCTCAAGCCACATCATAAACCGCGTCACGGCAAGCCCGTCTTTAAGATGAGCGCGTTTTTCCGCGGCAATTTCGGCGGGATTTTTAACCGCTTTTAAAAGCACCACAGGGCTTCGTTTTTCGACAACCTTGCAGCTTTCGGGAATGCTTGAAAACAGGGTAAAATTCACAGTCTTAGGATCGGCTGAAACCGCACCATGAAGCGATTTCAGAGCGTTGTAAACATCATTGTACGGGAGAATTTCAACGCCGTCGGACGCAAGCTCTGCGGCAATTTTTTCGGAAAAAATCGACCTCTCCGCGAAGAGCTGAACGCGCTCCGATACGATCATAAACGCGAGGAAAACGGGGTTGTAATCCACGTCGCCGCCGCGCAAATTCAGCGTCCACGCGATCTCGTCGGGCGCGGACAAAAGAAGAAAATCGGCGTTTTGTCCGCGGATTTTTTCACGAATTTGCGACAATTTTTCAGCCCGCGAAATCCCGCAAACGCTCTCGGGAAGCGCGATGACGGGCTGCTTCGGAAGCGGCGGACGATTTTTCCAGACAAGCCCTCCGAGGTCGTCGGTCTTGAAAACGATGTTTTTTTCGCACAGTCCCCGCTTTAAACTGCGGACAAAATCCGTGGATAGGCATCTCCCGTCAAAGCCCAAAAATGAATTTTTCGGCATCACATCCTGCAAAAATTTAACAATCGAAGGCGTTTCGGGCAGCCCTTGCTTCATAAGCATAATTTCGTCCGAAAGCTGCTGCTTCGCCTGGATAAAATAGCGGCTGTCCGTCCAGAGATACGCTTCGTTTTCCGTCACGACAAGCGTCCCAGCAGAGCCCGTGAACCCGCTTAAATACTCGCGTAAGCGGAAATGCGCGCTTACATATTCGCTGCCGTGAAAATCGTCCGTGGGGACGATATACGCGAAAATTCCGCGCTCCTTCATGACGCTCTGAAACTCGGAAATTCTGCTCATTTTAGTTCAGCCTCCTTGCGACTAAAACTGAATATTCCGCACAACAAAGCCGTTTTCGAGTGAATAAAGCCTTGCCTGACGCGCGGTTTTCATCGATGAAAATTTCAAATTCGCCGTCGATATTCGGAAAAAATTCCTCGCCCGTCGGATTTAACAGAATTACAAAATATCCGTTTTGTGTATATGCGAAAATTATATACTTCCCGTCCTCATATTGATATTCAAATTCTCTGAATTTATCGAGAAATCGCTTTCTAAACGCGATTAACCCACGATAATAGTCTACTATATCCCGATTTTCGGAGATAAGATCCCAGCGCAGCGCGTTCACCTCATCCCCCGACCGATAACTGTTTTCGTCACCTTCCTTTGAACGCAAAAACTCCTGCCCCGCCGCGATGAACGGCGTTCCGCGCGATAAAAACAGAAGCGCGGCTGCCATTTTATCGGCGCGTTTTATTCGCTCCAAATCCGCATTCTTAAGCGAAATATTCAATTTATCGAATAAAGTTAAATTATCGTGGCATTCTACATAATTTATCGTTTGATTTGAATTATTTGTCCAGAAATCCTGCAAAAATTCCCCCGTAATCGACTGATAAATCGCAGGAAAACACATCTCCGCCGAGCCGCCGTTCACGAAGCCGCAGCCGTGCGCGTCGAACACCGAGCCCTTGACTGCGTCGCGGAAGCTGTCGTTAAAAAACGCGATTTCGGGGACCTTCCGCGAGTTAAACTGAACCACGCGAAGCCGCTCCTCAAGCGCGCTCGTGCCGCCCGTCCACCCCTCCCCGTACAGGAGGATTTCCGGGTTTATTCGCCGCAGCCGACGGACGATTTCGCGCGCCGTTTTGATGTCGAACAGCCCCATCAAATCGAACCTGAACCCGTCGAATTTGAACTCCCGCGCGAGGTATTCGAGGCTGTCCAAAATGAATTTTCTTGCCATAAATCTTTCAGTTGCGAACTCGTTTCCGCAGCCCGAGCCGTTTGAATTTCCGCGAAAATAATACCCCGGAAACACCCTCCCGAGCGCGCATTTTTCCGCCGAAAACGTGTGGTTATAAACAACGTCCGCCACCACGCCGAGCCCCGTTACATGTGCGGCGTGCACAAGCTGACGAAGCTCTAAAATCGCATTGTTAAGCGAATAATAAGCACTCGGCACGTTTGAAAACCGCGGGTTGTAGCCCCAGTTATATTGTTCCCCGTCAAAATCAAATTCAAAAACCGGCATAAGCTGAATATGCGTCACGCCGAGCGATTTTATATACCTCAGACCTATTTTTTCGTTGTGAGAATTTTTCCGGTTTCTCTCGCAAAATGCAAGAAATTTTCCGCGGCTTGCAAAATTTGCGTTTTCGTCCATCGAAAAATCCCGCACCGAAAGCTCGTAAATTATCGGATTTTCACCCGAAATCACGGGCGAATTGTCCCACCCCTCGGGCTTATTTTTCTTCATATTTACGACAATCGACAGCCTCCCGTCGGGCGTCACGGCGCGCGAATACGGGTCGGGACTGCGCACGGTTTTGCCGTTCCACGTTATCGTAAAATCGTACCGCACGCCCTCCATATTGCCCATTTTCTGGTACTCGAAAATTCCCTTTTCGCGGCGCATTTTTTTCTTGAAAAACATCTTGTTTTCCGCGTCGTAGAGCCGCAAAATCACGCTCTCCGCAAACGGCTGCCATATGCGGAAAACCGTTATTCTGCGGGAAAAAATCGCGCCGAGCTGACCGCAGAATTTTTCATCGTCGGCACGCTTAAAAATATCTTCAGTCATCAAATCTCTCCAAAAAACCGTGCGTTCCGCGCTCGTCCTTGTAGGATAAAATTCTGTCAAGACGAACGTTCTGAACACTGTGAAAAATGTTCTGTGCAACCTGCGGATTTTCCTCGCAAAGCCGCGCTATAAGCCGTTTTGTGAACTCCCGCTTTGAGTTTTCCTCACGTTTTGAAAGCGAGCAGTTACACCCCGGAAATTGCAGATCGAACGCTTCGCACCACGCCAAAATATCGCGCTCGCGGATATAAAACATCGGGCGGATAAGCTCCATTCCCGCAAAATTCTGCGACTTCACGCGCGGCAGCATGGTCTGCGCCTGACCGCCGTACAAAACGCCCATAAGCGTGGACTCTATAACGTCGTCGAAATGGTGTCCGAGCGCGATTTTATTGCAGCCGAGCGACTGCGCCTTTGCGTACAGATGCCCGCGGCGCATTTTCGAGCAAAGAAAACAAGGATTTTTTTGCTGGTTTTCGGTGTGTCTGAAAATCTCGGTTTTGAACTCCTCAAGCGGTATGTCAAGGCGTTTTGCGTTGTCGTAAATCAGCTTTTTGCTGTCGGGTAAATAACCCGGGTCCATCAGCAGATACCGCACCCGTACCCCGCTGTCCCTGCGTTCAAGCTGCCGAAACAGCGCGGACATCAGCGTCGAATCCTTCCCGCCCGACACGCACACGCACACGCTGTCGCCGCGCTTTACAAGCCGAAATTCCTCAACTGCGCGGAAAAACTGCTTTGTAATCGTCCTTGCGAATTCCCCGCAAAGGCTTTTGGTTATCGCATTTTCAGCCATTTCGTCAACCCTTTTCGGGCGGCTTTGCGCGCATATAGGTTGTCGCTAAATCGAAAAGCCTTGCAGCGTCGCGGGCGCGAAGCTGCTTTTTCACCATGCGCCAGCTCCAGTTTCCGCCGAGCGTTGAAGGAACATTCATACGCCCGCGTTTGTCAAGCCCCAGAACGTCCTGCATCGGGATAATCGCAAGATCGGACGGCGACGCGTATGCCGCGCGTACAGCGCAGTAATTCAGCCGCTCGAAAGCACGCTTATCGAGATATTTTTTCGCCATTTTCCGCGATTTTGCGTCAGCCTCTTTAAACCACTGCACAAACGTCGCATTGTCGTGCGTTCCCGTGTAGCAGACGGAATTTTTCGGGTAATTGTGCGGAAGGTGGTCGTTGTCGGAAAACTCGGGATTGAAGCCGAACTGTAAGACCTTCATGCCCGGAAAACCGCATTTTGAAAGCAATTGTTTAACGCTGTCGAAAATATCTCCCAGATCCTCGGCAATTATATTTACGTTCCCGAGCTGATTTTTGATAGCGTCGAACAGATCCGTTCCGGGACCCTTTTCCCAGTTTCCGTGCTCGGCGGTTTCCGCGCCGAACGGAATTGCGTAATAGGTGTCAAACGCGCGGAAATGGTCAATTCTCAGCATATCGTAAAGCTGCGCCGATTTTTTCACTCGCTTTATCCACCAGTCAAAGCCCGTTTTTTTCATCTCGTCCCAGTTGTAGAGCGGATTTCCCCAAAGCTGACCCGTTTTTGAGAAGTAATCGGGCGGCACTCCCGCAACGCGTTTCGGGCAGAGTTTTTCGTCCAGCTCGAACAGCTCGGGGTGCGCCCATACGTCCGCGCAGTCGGGCGCGACGTATATCGGAATATCGCCGATTATGCTTATGCCTTTGGTTTTGCAGACGCTGTGAAAGCGGTTCCACTGGCGGAAAAAGATGTACTGGCACCACTTCACAAACCGAATTTCCTCCTTAAGCTCCTCGCGGTAACGCTCCAGAGCCTCGGGCTTGCGAAGCTTTGTATCCTCGTCCCACTCGCTCCATGAAACGCCCCCGAACTGCTTTTTAAGCGCGGTAAACAGCGCGTAATCGTCCAGCCACTCCGCTTCCTCCAGCACGAAAGACGTGTACCCCACGTCGTCGGTGAATTTTGAGAAAGCCTTTCTTAAGAGCACATCGCGCGTAGCCGAGATTTTCGCATAATCCACGAAAGCGGGATCTGCCCCGTAATCGGCGTTTTCGCAGTCGGATCTGTCCAGAAGCCCATGCTCGCAAAGCTCGTCAAGGTCTATCATAAGCGGATTTCCCGCAAACGACGAAAACGGCTGATACGGGCTGTCGCCGTACCCCGTCGGACCTATCGGCAGCACCTGCCAGAAGCTCTGTCCCGCAGCCTTCAGCCAGTCGGCGAAATTCTCCGCGTCCCGCCCCAGAGTCCCTATCCCGTAGGGCGACGGCAAGGACGTAATGTGCATAAGTACTCCGCAGCTTCTTTTGCTCATTTTAAACCTCCGTTCCTATATTCTGTCCCAGTATTTTCTGTCAAGGCTTCTGAAGCTTATCGCCTGCGAAATATGGGGTTTTTGTATCATCTCGCTGCCGTCAAGATCGGCGCAGGTTCTCGCGACCTTAAGTATCCTGTCATACGCCCTCGCGGACATTCCGAGAGTGTTAAACGCGCGTTTCAGCATATCCTCCGCGTCGGGGGTCATTCTGCACACCTCGGCAATCATATCCGACGTTATCATGCTGTTTGCCCGGACAGACGTCCCGCTGTAACGCTTTGCCTGTATATCCCGCGCCTTTTGAACCCGCTCGGCAATCGCCGCGGAGCTTTCCTGGGGCTTTCGGTTGGACAGCTCCTCAAATTTCACGGGTTTAACCTCGATCTGAATATCAATTCTGTCCAGCACGGGACCCGAGATTTTCCGCAGATACGCTTTAACCTGATTTGGCGTGCAGGTGCATTTTTTCAGCGGATTTCCGTAGTTTCCGCACGGACACGGGTTCATTGCCGCGATAACCATGACGTTGCAGGGATAGCTTACCGTGCCGCTTGCCCTCGAAATGGTGACAGAGCCGTCCTCCATGGGCTGACGGAGCGTCTCGAGAGACTTTCTGTCAAACTCGGGCAGCTCGTCCAGAAACAACACCCCGTTGTGCGCAAGCGAAATCTCCCCGGGGTGCGGAATTGCTCCCCCTCCGATAAGCCCCACAGAGCTTGCGGTGTGGCTCACCGCGCGGAACGGACGCTCCTTTACAAGCGGGTCTCGCGGGTCGATTATCCCCGCGACGGAATGTATCTGCGTGGTCTCTATGCTCTCCTCAAATGTGATTTTCGGCAATATGGAGGGAATTCTCTTTGCAATCATCGACTTCCCCGCCCCGGGAGGTCCGAGCATAAGCACATTGTGCGAACCCGCCGCCGCAACCTCGACAGCCTTTTTTGCCGCAAACTGCCCCATAACATCCGCAAAATCCGCATAATGCGTTTTCGCGTTGTCAAAGCCGCTGTAATGCGGTTCGGGAGACAATCCCCGCCCGTAGGTGTAAAAATCCGTAAGCTGCATAAGGTTATCCACCCCGTAAACCTCAAGCTCCTTTACAACAGAAGCCTCGCGGGCGTTTGCGGCGGGCAGGAACAGGCGTTTTATGCCGTTGTTGGCGGCGTGGATAGCCATGCTCAGAACGCCGTTTACGGGGGACAATTTTCCGTCAAGCGAAAGCTCCCCGATAAACGCGTCGCCCTCGGACGTGGAAATAAACCCGCCCATCTCCAGAAGAGCCGCCGATATCGGCAAATCGAACATCGACCCGATTTTTTTGACGCTTGCGGGCGCGAGATTTACCGTGACGTGACCGGCAAGCACCTTAAGGCGCAAATGCTCCATAACGGCGCGAATTCTCGCCTTGCTCTCCTGAACGGCGGCGTCGGGCAGACCCACCATCTCAAAAATCGGCTGTCCCGTGCCGATTGCAGCCTCGACGGTCACGGAAAACGCGTTCAGACCGAAAAGACCTATGCTGTTTATTTTGCTGAACATAAAAACCTCCGAAAATCAGACTGTATATAAAGCCACATCTGCGTTGTCAGTGCCGCTGCAGCAGCCACAAAGGCTAGTCTGCAGTGGCACTTCCCAGCATCTGTGTCTTTCTATACAGTCTGAAATTATGTATTTAAAAACGCTCCATATTTGTACTGACTATTGTTTATTATACTACATTTTCTTTTAAATTGCAACGGAATTCCCAAAGTTTTTTCGGAAAATTGACAATTATGGGTTTTTTAGGTTGAAATTTTATTAGATATGTGTTATAATATTTATATATATTGCTTAAACCGACTTGACAAAAGGAAAATTATGGAAGATACATTTGAAAACAAAATAATTTACGGCAAAAACGCGGTTTTGGAGGCGTTGAACTCGGGCACGGGCGTTGATACGGTTTTTGTGCAGAAGGGGCTGTCGGCGGGGAACATTGTTTCCGCGGCGAAAAGTCACGGCGCGGTGGTGAAAGAGGTAAGCGCGGAGAAGCTCTCTGTTCTTACCGGCACGCCGAAGCACGGCGGCGTTGCGGCGGAGCTTGTTGCATGCGAATATGCCGAGCTTTCGGATATTCTCGAGGAGTCAAAACGCAAGAATAAGCCGCCGTTTATTATCATTGCCGATGAAATTGCCGATCCGCACAATCTCGGGGCGATAATCCGCTCGGCGGAGGCGGCGGGCGCGGACGGGGTGATTATCCCGAAAAGGCGTTCGGCGTCGCTGAACGGGACGGTTTTCAAGACCAGCGCGGGCGCGGCGGCGTGGATAAAGGTTGCACGGGTGGCAAACCTTGTGGACGCGATAAAAACGCTTAAGAAAAACGGCGTGTGGGTGTACGGCATGGAGGCTGACGGCGCGCCCTACGACAGCGCGGATCTCACGGGCGCGGCGGCGATAGTCGTCGGAAGCGAGGGCTTCGGGCTGGGGAGGCTGGTGCGCGAGAGCTGCGACGAGGTGTTGTCGCTGCCGATGAACGGGAAGGTAAATTCGCTGAACGCGTCGGTGTCGGCGGGTATCCTGATGTACGAGGTTGTAAGACAGCGCAGTCAGGGCAAAAAGGGCTGACAGCGCGGACTGCGGGGTTCAATTCCCCCGGTTTGGCAGCTCTGGCAGCGCGGTCGGCGGGGTTCATTCCCAGTTTGAGCGGCTTCGGCAGCGCGGTCAGCGGGGTTTAATTTCCTCGTTTTGAGCGGCTTCGGCAGCGCGGTCGGCGGGGTTCATTCCCCCGTTTTGGCAGCTTCGGCAGCGCGGTCGGCGGGGTTCAATTCCCCCGTTTTGGCAGCTTCAACAGCACGGGCGGCGGGGTTCATTCCCAGTTTGGGCGGCTTCGGCAGCGCGGGCTGCGGGGTTCAATTCCCGTTTGGGCGGCTTCGGCAGCACGGTCGGCGGGGTTCATTTCCCCGTTTGGGCAGCTTAGGCAGCGCGGTCGGCGGGGTTCAAATCCCCCGATTTTAGGCAGCTTTGCGGCGGGGCGATTTCCCGATTATGAAGCTTCAACGCGGAAAATCTGTCAACAGCGGAAGGTAAATTCCCAAAGCGCGGGCGAAAAACAGCGCAGGCGGAATTTTGAAAAATTTTGAAGGATTTTGAAATGTTAAGGCAACGCGGATAACGCGAAAATTAAGGAGATGTAAAGATGTCTGATAAATACAACGTGGACGACATACTAAAAGAACTGGATAATCGGCGTGCAAACGGCGGGCAGGATAATTCCGAAAAGGAGGAGGCTCACCGCGAGAGCGTTACCGAAATTATCGACAGCGAGGCTGTAAACAGGGCTTTGCGGGCGGGAAAACAACGCTCAAAGCCCGACCTCAGCGTTACGCAGGTGATAAACTCCCTCGACAAAAGGGGCGGGCAGACCGCGCGCCAGATGACCGAGGAGGAAACAGGTGCGCGGCGCGGACGCGATATTGAAAAGGCTTTTGAGGGCGTTAAAAAGCCGAAATTGCGGCGCGATACGCTGTCCGCGCGGCAGCTTACCGAACAGGAGAGCAGCGAGCGCATCGGGCGCGATGTTTCGCGTGCGGCAGACATCAAAAAATACGAGCGTCTGCGCGGGGAATATAATGACGAATACGGCGAAAACGAGGAATTTGAAGAGGTTCGGGAGAATTTCCCCGAAGGCGAGGTTGTATACCCGGAAAGCGAATATGTAAAGCCTTTTGTAAAGCCGCAGGTGTCAGAGGACGATGACGACGGCGATATTATCTTCCACACGCGCGGGGATCTCGTTACTACCGAGACTATGGAGCTGCGCAAGCAGAAAAAGATTGACGACATAAACCGCGCTTTGCTTAAAATCGACAGCGAGGCGGAATCTCCCGATGATATGCTGGATTCGCTTAATCCCATGGAGTCCCGCGAAAAGGCTCAGGAGATAATTAAAGACCAGACCGAGGACAGCACCGATACTCTGGCGGTTGCGGGAAACGATTTGAAGCGCATCGGCAGGGGTGAGGAGCGTCTTAAGGAATATCATCCCTCGAACGGCTCGGACGAGTATGAAGAACCGTTTACGGGGGTTCAAAGCCCTGTTTTTCCCGCGGAAATTCATGTTGGCGAGACAATTGTCGAGGCTTTGAACAAAAAAATCATCGAACAGGAAAAATCCGACAGCGAAAGCGAATTTTCCGATAACATCGAAGCTCCCGAACCCGACGGCGAGGAAAACGAGGAGTTGGAACGTATTCGTATAGCCGACGAGCTGGCGCAGAAAAAGAAACGCCGGATTGCGAATTTCATTCTGGAAACGCCCGACACCGAGGAGCTTGAACCGCCCGCGGAGGAGGAAATTCCCGAGGACGATGACGGCGATTACGAGGACGATTACGACGAGCCCGTGGATCTCGACGACGAAAACGTTATCCGCGACCGCCTGACGCGCGCGTCAAAGGGACTTTTAAGCCGTCTGCTGATACTGGCGGTGCTGTTTTGCGCAACGCTGTTTGTGGAGCTTACGAATGTTTTCGACTGGAATTTGGGCGGACTTAACAAAATTATCAATTTCCACCGCAGCGCGGGAAGCAATTATCTGTACGCCAACCTGACGATAGGAATTCTGTCGTTTGCGGCGTGCTCGTCGGTTATCTCGAACGGCTTTTCAAGGCTTGTAAAGCTTCGTCCCGACGGCGATACGCTGTGCGCATTCGCGCATATGGGCGCGCTTGCGGCTATTATCCCCTATCTTATCAACAACGAGTATATTCTGCGCTCGAGGGCGCACGTTTATCTTCTGGTGTCGCTTGCGGCTCTTATATTCAACACGCTTTCAAAAATCTGCACCGTAAAGACCGCTCAGAACAACTTTGCGTTTACGTTCGGAAATCACCCGAAATACTTTATCGAGCGGTGCGAGGATTCGGGCGCGGATATGCTCGCGAAAGGCACTGCGTCGGGTATTCCCGCGGTGGGAGCTATGCGCAAGACCGAGATGCTGTGCGATTTTATCGTGTCAACCTACTGCGAGGACGCCTCCGACAGGCTTTCGAGAAAAATTGTACCCGCGGTGGGAGCGGCGGCAGTCGCGGGCGGTATTGCGGGATTTTTCGCCTGCGCGGGAGAGACCGATATGCTCTCGAACCGCTTTTCCTTCGCATTTACCGTGCTTACGGCAATTCTGGCACTCGGGGCGGCGTTCTCGTCGTCTATGACGGTAACCCTGCCGCTTCTGACAACCTCTCTCGGCAACAAAAAGCGCGGTTCTGCGATACTCGGCTACAACGCCGCGACAGAGCTGTCCGAGCTTTCGGCGGTGCTGCTGGAGGCTAATTCCCTTTTCCCCGCAAATTCGGTAAGAATTACCAACATCTGCGGCTATGACAAGCCCAAAAACCGCGGCGAGGGCAAAATCAACATCGACGAGGCGATAATCTACGCGGCAAGCCTTGCGGTGGCGTCGGACAGCATTCTGGCGGACGCGTTTTTCGGTATGCTGAATTACAAGCGGGAGCTGCTGAAGGACGTTTCGGGGTGCGTATATGAAAGCTGCCGCGGAGTTATGGGCTGGATTGACAGAAGAAGGGTGCTGCTCGGCAACAGAAGCCATATGAAGGCTCACGAGATAACCGTTCCGAATATAAAAAAGGAATCCGCCGCAAACACCAACAACGACGAGGTAATTTACCTTGCGGTGGGCGGAGAGGTGTGCCTGCTGTTTTTCGTAAGGCTTAACGCAGACCCCGTTATAAAGCAAAATGTAAAGTCGTTGTCGAACAGCGGCGTTTCCATGATAATCCGCACGGTGGACGGCATGATTACCGAAGGCTCGGTTGCCGACCTGTTCGGAATTGACCCCGACGACGTGAGAATACTGCCGTTTGAGGCGCACGAGGCGTTTTTGGAGAACACGCGCTTTATCTCCAGCGGAAGCGCGGGAGCAAACTGCGTGGGGACGTTCCCGTCGTTTGCGGGGGCGATAAGAGAATCGGGAAAAATCCGCTCGAAAACCTATATAAGCAGCATTATTCAGATTTGCGGGATAGCTCTGGGCACATTGCTCGCGCTTATCTTCGCGCTGTTTTTCAACTACCGCTTTTTCGGAGCGATTTACCTGCTTATCTACAACCTTGTTTTCGGCGCGCTGGCTCTCGGAGCGCAGTTTTTAAAACGCTGATAAGCTGTTATGACGGTTGACGAGGAATTTATGGAAAAGGCTCTCGCGCTGGCGGAAAAGGCTGCCGAAATGGGAGAAATTCCCGTGGGCGCGCTGGTTGTGGACGGCGGGGGAGAAATTGTCGGCGAGGGGTATAACATGCGGGAAGTGTTGTTATCCCCGCTTGCGCACGCGGAAATTATCGCGATAGACGCGGCGGCGAAAAGGCTCGGCAGGAGAAGGCTTTCGGACTGCACGCTGTACGTCACGCTCGAGCCCTGCCCTATGTGCGCGGGGGCGATTATGAACGCGGGGTTAAAGCGGCTTGTTTACGGGGCGTTTGATGAAAAAAACGGCGCGTGCGCGTCGGTCGCAACGCTGTTCGACGAGAAATTTACGCATATCCCCGCGGTGAGAAGCCGCGTTCTTGAAAAACGCTGCGGCGAGGTGCTAAGCGGGTTTTTTAAAAAGCTCCGCGAAAAAAACTAACGAATTCGGGACATTCTGTTTATGAACAAATACCGTACTTTGGCAAGCAATATGTTCATCTTAGCTGTCGGACAGTTAGGGTCAAAGCTGCTTGTCTATGTAATGCTGAGATTTTACACGAATATCCTCGGCACGGAGGGCTACGGGGTGATGTCAAACATCGTCACCGCGTGCGATCTGCTTATCTCGACGGTGTCGCTGTCGGTGTCAAGCGCGGTGTTGAGATTTGCTCTCGAAAAGTCAAACGACGGGAGAATGGTGCTGTCGATTGCGATTAACACCATCCTTATAAATTCGTTGGTTTTTCTCTGCACAGTGCCGCTTATCGGAATGATTCCCATTTTCCGCGGGTACGAGCTGTTGATTTACGTCTACGTCGTAATTGCCATGGTAAAGGATTCCTCGGCGATTTATGTGCGGTCGCGGTATTCGGTGGGGCTGTTTGCGGTGGACGGAATTGTGACGACGGTATCTACCGTGGTGTACAACCTCATTTTGCTGGGAGTGTTCCATTACGGCGTTGCGGGGTATGTTTTCTCGATAGTTTTAGGCAACATCACTTCTCTTGTTTTCCTCGGGATAACAACTAAATTTTTCGCGGATTACCGTCCCTTCGGCTGCGATAAAACGCTTCGGGCGGCGATGCTGAGATACTGCGTGCCGCTTATGCCGACCACCATTATGTGGTGGATAATCAGCTTTTCGGATTTGTATATGATAACCTATTTTATCGGCGAGAGCGCGAACGGAATTTACGCGTTCGCGTACAAATTCCCGAACCTTGCGATAGTCGTTATGGGCGTGTTTTCGCAGGCGTGGAGAATGTCCGCGATTACCGAGCGGAATTCCCGCACAACGTCGAATTTTTATTCAAATACGTTCAGCATGATGCAGACGATAATGTTTCTGGCAAGCGCGGGGATAATGCTGATTTTAAGACCCGTGATAATGCCGTTTTTCGGCTCGGAGGAATTCAGGTCGGCGTATTTGTATGTGCCTATACTGCTTGGCGCGGTGATTTTCCAGAGCTTTGACAACTTTTTGGCGTCAATATACGAGGCTGCCCGGAAAACCACTCATTCCATGACTTCGTCCGCTGTCGGGGCGGCGTCGAACATATTGCTGAATATCGTGCTGATAAAGCTTTTCGGCATAATGGGCGCGGCGGTGGCGACTATTTCAAGCTATATAATCGTGTTTATATACAGAATTATCGATACAAAAAAGTATCTTTATATGAAAATCTATTGGGCAAAAATATTCGTCAATCTGTTTTTGCTGACAGCTATGTCGGTGTCAATTATGGCGTTGAATTACGGGACTTTGCAGAACGTGATAAACGTCGTGATTTTCCTCATTATCGCGGCGATAAATTTCCAGTCCTGCGTTCAGGCGGTGAAGCTTGTCTTAAACAAAAACAAAACTCCCGAAAAAAAGGAAAATAACGTATGAAAAAATATTTAGAGGCGGCAAAAATCGTCGCTGTACACGGAATTCACGGCGAGGTGCGCTGTCAGTGCTTTTGCGATTCCGCGGAGGTTTTAGATGAATTTGAAACGCTCTATATGGGGCGCGATAAAACGCCCGTGGGCGTTATGCACACGTTCCCGAGGAAAAATACGGTGGTTATTAAACTTTCGGGCATTGACACCGTGGAACAGGCGCAGACGCTTATCGGGAAGATGTTGTATATCGACCGCGAGGATACCGACCTCCCCGAGGACGTTTATTTTATTCAGGATATAATAGGGCTTACCGTCAAAAACGCCGAAAGCGGAGAGGTCTACGGGAAAATCTCCGAGGTGTATCAAAACGGCGCGGCGGACGTTTACGAAATTGAGGCTGACGACGGGCAAAGGCTGTTGTTTCCGTGCATTGACGAGGTTGTCAAAAAAATCGATGTTGACAACGGCGAAATGCTGATAATCCCGCTTGAGGGGCTGTTTGACGATGCGAATTGACATTGCGACGCTGTTTCCCGAGATGTGCAAAAGCGTTCTCGAAACCAGCGTTTTGGGGCGCGGGATAAAAAACGGTTTTTTGGAGGTGTACGCCCACGATATACGGCTTTACACCGAAAACCGCCACCGAAACGTCGACGACAAGCCCTACGGCGGCGGCACGGGAATGATTATGGCGGCGCAGCCCGTTTATGACTGCGTTATGGCGTTGCTGTCGCTTCACAGGACGCGTCCGAGAATAATTTATCTGTCGCCGCAGGGGGAAACTCTCACCCAGAGCAAGGTGCGCGAGCTTGCCGCCGAGGAGGGGCTTATTCTGCTTTGCGGGCATTACGAGGGCGTTGACGAGCGCGTTCTGGAGGAGCTTTGCGCGGAGGAAATTTCCGTCGGAGATTATGTCCTGACGGGCGGAGAATTGCCCG
>CANRIQ010000015.1 GCA_947630655.1 uncultured Clostridia bacterium
CGCCTAAGGGCAAGCTGGTATACTGCCGCACCTGCGGTCAGGATATGTACGACACCGAAAAGGTGTGCAAAAACTGCGGCGCACCGTATAAGGGCGCGTATGTCCCGCCGAAGCACGCTCCCTCAAAGGAAGCTTCAAAGCCCAAAAAGCCTATCAAGCTGTTCGGGAAAATCCCGCTTTCGACGGCTATCGGCGCGGCGGTCATTCTTATCGGAATACTCGCGGTGGTTATCATCGTAAAATCCGGCAATCCGAACACCGTTCCCGTTGTCAACCAGAACAGCAGCAGCTCTTCTGCGGTTCAGTCCCAGTCGTCCTCCGCGGTAAGCACTCCCGACAGTTCCTCCGCTCCCGCGTCTACCGATACAAACTCCTCCGAACCCGAAATTTCCAAGCCGGAAAGCTCTGTTCCGGAGTCGTCGGAAACGCCCGTTTCCTCGTCGGCAATTTCCTCGTCTAAACCCGCTTCTTCATCAAAGCCGGCGTCTTCGTCGAAGAAGCCTGTCTCTACCTCCAAGCCCGCTTCCACGTCCAAGCCCGCTTCCTCGTCAAAACCGTCCGGGCAGACCGGCACGGGGACTGTGCAGTCGCTTGAAACTGACCGCGTAAATATTATGAACGCGGCGGCGGCTATTGCAGGAGAAGTCGGGAAAATCGACGCGTTTTCAAAGAGAATGTACTGCGTTGTCAAAAATTCGGATAAAAGCTATTCTGCTGCAAGAACCGATTTTTACAACAGCACCTTCGGGAAAACGTTCTTAAATAACATGAACAACGGAAAATCGTCGGTGGATTCGCTTGTAAATTCGGCAAAGCCTAAAAACGCCTCGCTTAACGCGAATTACACCGCGCTTAACACGCTGTATTCCACCTATACGAAGTACTTAAACTATGTAAAGTCGCCCAGCGGAAACAACGACGCTTTCCAGAGCACCTGTCAGAACTACTTCAGCACGATTGAAAGCAATTTGCGCAGCATAAGTTTCAATAAATTCATGTTAAGCGCGTATTCCTCAAATGACCGCGACACCGCGTATGCTTCCGCGATGAGGACCGCGGGCAAGGCTATAAGGACTTCAACGTCGTCTATTACCTATGTCCGCAAGGATCTTGTGGCTCTCGGAAACAATTATAAAGCGTCCGCTGCCTCTACTCTTAATAAGCACAGCTCGAACGTTATAACCGCAGCTTCGTATGCAATGCGCGCGCACGCGTACCAGCTTATGCTTACGGGGGCGTCGACCTCCTACAGCAGCTATTTGCAGAACATAACAAACGGTTACAAGTCGCTGTGGAATTGTATTTCCTGCACGGCGGCGGCTGAAAATTACACGGTATCGCAATATTCCTCCAACACAAACTCCGACATTATCAACGCAAACTCCGCTGCAAACCGTATAGAAAACGTTCTCGGAAGCTGAAAAACGTAACAAAACCCCCGCGAAAGCTTATTCGCGGGGTATTTTTATGTCATTTGTGTCAATTATGTCATTTTTTCGCCGAAAGCTTTTTGTATTCGTCACACACGTCCTTAAGCGAACAGCGTTCGCAGGAAGGATTTCTCGCGGAGCAGACAAGCCGCCCGTGCCACACCAGTCTGTGGCAGAAATTAAGCCCCTCGTCATCGGGGATAACCTCGCGGAGCTGTTTTTCGACGTTTAGCGGGTCTTTGCCGCTCGAAAGCCCCAGCCTTCCCGAAAGCCTGATAACATGCGTGTCGCAGACCATCGCCGACCTTCCGTACAAATCTCCCGCAACGAGATTTGCGGTCTTTCTGCCCACTCCCGGGAGCTTTACAAGCTCTTCTATCGTGTCGGGGACAACGCCCTTATAAACGTCGCGCAATACCCTCGACATCTCGACAATATCCTTTGCCTTTGTGTGATACAGCCCGCAGGACTTTATGTACTCCTCAACCTCGGAAACCTCCGCGTTTGCGAAGGCGTCTATATCGGAAAACCGCCGAAACAGCGCGGGAGTGACCATATTCACGCGCTTGTCGGTACACTGCGCCGAAAGCCGCGTTGCTATAAGAAGCTCGTGCGGCGCGGAATAGACGAGAGCGCATTTTACCTCGGGGTATTCGAGCTTTAAAAGCTCAATTATCTTCAAAGCCTTTTGCTGCTTTTTCTTTAAACCGCTTTTCACAGGTTCAATCCCTCTTTTCGGGCTCGGCGCGGCTTACGCGGATTTTCACCATATTTCTGTCCTCAACCTGCAAAACCACAAGCTTTACGCCCTCGTACTCAACGCTCGGAGGAACGGGTTCGCCGCCCTCGGGAATGTATCCCAGCTTATCCGCGACAAAGCCCGAAATGGTTTCGTATTCGTGATTTTCGGGAAGCTCTATCGAAAACAGCTTGAACACATCATCGGGGTTTGCCTCGCCCTCGACATCGTAAACTCCGCCGCCCAAATCTGTTATCATCTGCTTTTCATCGTCATATTCATCCTGAATATTGCCCATGACAGCCTCGATAATATCCTCCAGCGTCAGAATTCCCGCCGTGCCGCCGTATTCGTCCACCACGACCGCCATTCCCGATTTTTTATCGGTAAGCGTTTTGAAAACATCGGGACAGGAGCATGCCTCGGGAACAAAGCTTACCTCGCGCAGAAAATTGTCTATCCGAAAATCCGAAAGATCGGTTTTTCCGATAAGGCAAAGCAGATCCTTTACAATGACAATTCCGACGATTTTGTCAACCGTGCCGCTGTACACGGGAATTCTCGAAAATCCCATATCCAGAGCAAGGTAAATAAGATCATCAAGCGTGATAGTATTGATGTCAACGCCCACAATCGACGTGCGGTGTGTCATAACATCCGCGGCGGTGAGATTGCCGAACTCGAAGATGTTGTTTATCATCTGCGCGGAATTTTCCTCTATTCCGTCCTCGTCGTCATCGCTTGCGAGAGCGTCCACCAAATCGCGCACCTCGTCCTCGGTCACATCGGCGAAATTCGCGCCGACCGCCCTTTTAAGGAGCGCGGAAAGCCCCTTTTCCAGCCAGATAAGCGGCGCGAGCAAAACCCTCGCCGCCTTGTGCTCGTTGTCCTGATTATTCGTACTTCGACTGCCGTCTGTGTCCATAAAACCTCCGATTTTTTATTGCTGTAATTTAAGACAAACGCATTTTAACGCCGTTTATCTGAATTTCAAGAGCTACTCCGTAATCCCCCGCCCACGGAACGCAGCGTTTTAACTGCTCGGTAATAATTTTGTCGGGCTGTTCGGTGAAGGTTACCCTCAAAATAACGGGCGATTTGCGGAAGACGCTGCGGAATTCCGCGCTTTGAGCGTACAGGAAATAATTTTCCATTTTATCAAGCAAAGCCGTCTGCGTTTCGGGACTGCCGTCTATAAAGCCGTTTGTCACCAGCACCATGACCGCCCCGCCGCTATTCGACTTTGCAAGAATGTCAATCACGTTCGGCTCGCCGAGCATTTCAACAACGTTCATACTCCCTCACATTTTCGGGTTCACACCCCGAAAAGCCGTCTTGCGTTTTCGCGGGCAAGCGTTATCATGTCCTCCGCCGAAATTCCCTTTATTTCAGCCATTGCCGCCGCGGTGTATTTTATCATCGAGCTGTCCGAACGCCGCCCACGAAACGGCTCGGGAGCCATATACGGGCAATCCGTTTCCAGCAGCAGCCGCTCTTTCGGCACAGCCTCGCACGCGGCGCGCGCTTTCTTGGAATTTTTGAACGTAAGCACGCCCGTAAACCCGATGTACATACCGAGCCGTACTATCTCCAGCGCGCTTTCCGCGCTCCCCGAAAAACAATGCATTACCCCCTGCGGCTTATATTCCCGAAGAATTTCGAGAGTATCGCCCATAGCGTCCCGCGAGTGGATAATAACGGGCTTTTTCACACGTTTTGCAAGCTCAAGCTGCCGAACAAAAACGTCTTTTTGAACATCGCGCGGCGCGCCGTCCTCGTAGTGATAATCAAGCCCTATTTCCCCGAGAGCAACGGTTTTTTCCCCGGAGAGCAGCTCCAAAAGCGCGTTTTCCCAGCCGCCCGGGAGATTTTCGGCGTATTCGGGGTGAATTCCCGCCGCAGAGAACACAAAATCGTATTTTTTCGCAAGCGCAGCCTCTTCGGCAGAGCTTTGCAGATCGCACCCCACGGCGATTACCCTCTCAACGCCCTTTTCGGGCAGAGAAGATACTATTTTGTCAAGCTCCTCCCCGAAATCCGCCTTCATATAATGCGCGTGAGTGTCAAAAATTCCCATTACGCCGCACCGTTTGCGCCGCCAAAATAGCTTTCCATTACAAGCCTGCGCGTTTCATAGCTTTCAAGCGGAAGCCTGCCGCGCCCGCCGAAAAGCTGTTCCGCGTCGTTGAACGCGCCGATAAACGAACGCTCCAGAAGATTGTATTTATTCTCGCCGTCTACGCTTACGCAGTCGAAGAACATCAGCATTCTCGCGGCGGTCTCATCAGGCTGCCAGTATTCGGGAGAATTTTCCTCGGCGGCGGAGTTGCCGTAAAGCTGTCTAAGCTGCGACAAAAGCTCCTCGGCGTACATCTTCGCCCCGACGCTCGGAACGTTCCCGGAAATAACCTCGCCCTGCTTTACCAGCATCGCGCGGATAATATGGCTCACGCCCTTGGTCATAAGCTCGCCGTGGGAAGCCTGCTTTTCGCCCTCGGCGTCGACATGATCCACCGTGCGGTCGGAATTTTCGCGCTGGGTGAGATTGTTGTCGGAATTCTGTTTCTGCGCGGATTTTTTGGTATACGCGGGAATATACGCCGACTCGGACTTTACAAAGCTGTCGGTATGCTCTGCGGCAAGCGCGGAGCTTTTTGTCTCGGTGCGGTGTTCCGCGGATTTTGTAAGCGTGGTCTGGTTGACGGTACCTATATCGGCTATACGTGATATATCCATAAAATCACCCCTTTTGGCAGTTTACAGTGTACAATGTACAGTGTACAGTAATCGGTGCGCGGACTGCGTCCGCGTTGTTTTAAAATTTCGGAACAGAACAGGGTCGTTTGCCTATGAACCTGCATACAATCTTAACCGTCCGCAAAGCGGACTTCCGATGCTGTACACTATTCACTGTGCCCTGTAAACTATCTGATAGTGCTTCCGTTCGGTACGTCCTTGTCGAGGAACAGCACCCGAACGTCGTCCTCTCCCGCGTCGCACGCGAGAATCATTCCCTCCGAAAGCTCCCCGCGCAGCTTCGCAGGCGCGAGATTTGCCACAAAAACTATCTTCCTTCCGACAAGCTCCTCGGGCTTGTACCATTTCGCAATCCCCGAAACAATCTGCCTTCCGCCCCTGCCGTCGTCAACCGTCAGTTTCAGCAGCTTATCCGCTTTCGGCACCTTCTCACAGGCGGTAATCTCCCCGCTTCTCAGCTTTATCTCAGAAAACTGATCAATCGTGATAACGTTCGCGCGGTCGAGATCCTCGTCCTCGCGTTTCTCCTTTTTGGGAGCAAGCAGAGCGTTAAGCTCCTCTATCTCCTTTTCAACGTCAATTCTCGGGAACAGCACCGCGCCCTTGTGAACCGTGACGTTTTCGGGGAGCTTCCCGAATTCTCCGAGAATATCGTATTCGCAAAGCTCCTTCGACGCGCCGATCTGCTCCCAGACTGCGGGCATTGTCTTCGGCATAAACGGGAACAACAGCCCCGAGCAAATTCTTATCGTTTCAAGCAGGTTGTAGAGAACGCTTGCAAGACGCGCGCGCTTTTCGGGAGCTTTCCCGAGAACCCACGGCTCGGTTTCGTCAATATACTTGTTCGCACGGGAGATTACCTTGAATATCTCCGCTAAAGCCTGCGACAACTGTGCCTCGTCGATAAGCGGGGACACCGTATCGCGCAAAGCCCTTGCCATGCCGACAAGCTCGTCGTCAAGGGGAGCAGCCTCGCGCTCGGAGGGCAATGTTCCGCCGAAATACTTATCCGCCATTGCAACCGTGCGGGACACAAGATTGCCCAAATCGTTCGCAAGATCGGAATTTATGCGGTTTATCATAATCTCGTTTGAGAAGTTGCTGTCCGAACCGTACGGCATATCGCGGAGTATCTGATAACGTACAGCGTCCGAGCCGTACCGCCCGACAAGCACGAACGGATCGATTACGTTCCCGACGGATTTTGACATTTTCGCGTCGTTGAAGGTTATCCACCCGTGCCCGTACAGCTTTTTCGGCAGCGGAAGCTCCAGCATCATAAGCATAATTATCCACACAATCGAATGGAAACGCACGATTTCCTTCGCGGTCATATGCATATCCGCGGGCCAATATTTCTCAAAATCGTTGTAGGTGTCGTTTTCATAGCCCAGCGCGCTGATATAGTTCGTAAGCGCGTCCACCCAGACGTACACAACGTGCTTCGGGTCGAATTCAACGGGAATTCCCCATGTGAACGACGTCCTCGAAACGCACAGATCCTCAAGTCCCGGCTTTATGAAGTTGTTCACCATCTCGTTTATGCGGCTTCTGGGCTTTAAATAATCCGTTTCGGTGAGGAATTTTTCAACCCTGTCCGCAAAATCCGAAACCTTAAGGAAATAAGCCTCCTCTTTTGCGTCGATAACCTCGCGCCCGCAGTCGGGACATTTTCCGTCGACAAGCTGGGACTCCGTCCAGAAGCTCTCGCACGGCGTGCAGTATTTTCCGACATATTCGCCCTTGTAGATATAGCCCTTGTCGTAAAGCTTCTTAAACACCGCCTGAACGGTTTTGACGTGGGCGGGGTCGGTGGTTCTGATAAAGCGGTCGCAGCTTACGTCCATAACCTCCCACAGACGCTTGAAATTCGCGACAATGGGGTCGACGTACTCTTTGGGGGTCACTCCCGCGGCTTTTGCCTTCTGTTCGATTTTAAGACCATGCTCGTCCGTTCCCGTAAGGAACATCACGTCATAGCCCTCCATTCTCTTAAAACGCGCGATGGTGTCGCACGCAACCGTCGTGTAGCAGTGTCCTATGTGCGGATTGCCCGACGGGTAGTAAATGGGCGTTGTAATGTAATATTTCCCCTTATTGTTCATTTCTTTGTTCCTCTTTTCCGGTTTTTGGTATATTATTCCCTTAAAGGTACAGTATACTTATAATTATTATATTACATTTTGATAATTTTTTCAAGTATCGGCAAAAAAAACAAGAAAATTTTACATATTACATAAAAAATACTTGATTTTTTTGAAGTTTTTTAGTACAATAGAGATAGAGCATAAATTTCAGCGGGATAGTTTTGTGTTTTTTTCACAAAAATTTTGCTGAACGGTTTGCTTGAAAACGCACCGACAACAAGACGGAAGGTATCGGCGTTACCGAAAATCGGAAAGAGGTATAATCAGATGTCAAACAGACTATTTCAGGGGATCGTCCACCAGATGAAGGACACTGTAAACAGGGTCATCGGAGTTATCGACGAAAACGGAACGATAATCGCTTGCAGTGATATCGGGAAGGTGGGCAACGGGAGCAATTTCTTCGCGATAGAGCTTGGCGAGTCGCACGAAATATTTATCCGCGACGGCTACACCTACAAGCCGTTCGGCGTTCACATCAAGCCCGACTACGCGGTGTTTGTGGAGGGGACGGACGAGGCTGCGGCGAAGTACGCGGGGATCATTTCGATCTCTCTTTCCAGCATTAAGCAGTATTACGACGAAAAATACGACAGAAACAACTTTGTCAAGAACATTATCCTTGACAACGTTCTTCCGGGGGATATCAGCCTTAAGGCGAGAGAGCTTCATTTCAACGGCGATATAAGCCGCGTGGTGTTCCTGATAAGCGTTATTTCCGCAAACGACGTTTCCGCTTACGACGTTATTCAGAACCTCTTCCCCGATAAGAACAAGGATTTTGTGTTCAATATCACCGAAAGCGATATTGTCCTTGTAAAGGAGGTCAAGAACAATATCGACGTCAAAGACCTTGAAAAGCTTGCAAGAAGCATTTCCGATACGCTTTCAAGCGAGTTTTTCACAAAGGTGAACGTAGGTATCGGCACTCCGGTGCTGGGCGTGAAGGATCTGGCGCGCTCGTTTAAGGAGGCGCAGACCGCTCTTGAGGTCGGAAAGGTGTTCGATACCGACAAAAACATCGTCTCCTATGACAATCTGGGCATTGCAAGGCTTATTTACCACCTTCCGACAACGCTTTGCGATACGTTCCTTAAAGAGGTGTTCAAGAAAAACTCTATCGAGTCGCTTGACCACGAAACGCTGTTCACTATCCAGAAGTTTTTTGAAAACAGCCTGAACGTTTCGGAAACGTCCAGAAAGCTGTTCGTTCACAGAAACACGCTGGTTTACCGTCTTGACAAGATAAAGAAGCTTACCGGGCTTGACCTGCGGGAGTTCGACCACGCGATTATCTTCAAAATCGCCCTTATGGTGAGAAAATACCTCGCGGCAAATCCCACAAAGTTCTGATTTGAGGCAGGCTATGAAAAAGGCTGTTTTGGCATTGACCATTGCTTTTATAATCCTTACATTCGTCGGTGCGGGATATGTTCTTATGAACGAGGGAAGGGTAAACGCGGGGTATGCGGTTGTTCCGATGGTACCGGCTCTTGCGGGCTTTGCTCTTTACCGAAAAAAATGCTGAAGCTAAACTTCTTAAAGAAAAATACGGCTGTCCCGATAATTCCGCAAAACGCGGTCTTACCGGACAGCCTTACGGTTTGTTTGCGGAGCTTTAAAAAAATAATACAAGGCTTCGCGGTATTCGGGGGGAATTACAGAAAATGGTAGAAATGAAAAATGTCAACGTGCATTACGCAAGCGGCGTGGACGCGTTGGTGGACATAAATCTTCGGATAAACGACGGTGAGTTTGTGTTTATCGTCGGAAAAAACGGCGCGGGAAAATCCACCCTTATGAAGCTTATGATGCGGGAAATTATTCCGAGCTCGGGGCGCGTTTTTGTAAACAGCTACAGCCTTTCAAAGCTTAAGGGCAATAAAATCGCGAAATTCCGCCGCTCGATAGGCGTTGTTTTCCAGGAGTTCAGACTTATACAGGATTATACGGTGTATGAAAACGTGGCGTTCGTGCTGAGAATTGCCGATAAGTCGAACAAGTACATCAGACAGAGAGTGCCGTATGTTTTAAATCTTGTGGAGCTTGCGCATAAGGCAAAATGCAAGACCCGCGAGCTTTCGGGAGGCGAACAGCAGAGGGTCGCAATAGCGCGCGCTCTTGCGAACGACCCGGGACTGCTTATTGTCGACGAGCCGACGGGAAATCTCGACCCGAAACGCTCGTATGAGCTGGTGGGGCTGCTTAAGGAGATAAACCGCTGCGGGACGACGGTGGTTATGATTACCCACGAACACGAGCTTGTACGGTATTTCGGCGGCAGAATTATCAACATCGAGGCAGGAAAGATAACGTTCGACAAGACAATTGGAGGCAACGATGAGGACGAGTAATGTCAGCTATTTGGTGAAAAAAGGAATTGCCTCCGTCTGGAAGAATTTCATTATGTCCTTCGCGAGCTTTTCGATACTGCTTGTAAGCCTGTTGCAGATAAGCTGTACGGCGTTGTTTATGATGAATGTAAACATAGTTATGAGCAATATCGAGGACACCAACGAGGTTACGATATACGTTAAGGACGGCGCGACGGACGAGCAGATACAGCATATCGGCGACGTTTTGCACAGCAACAGCAATCTTACCGATATTACGCATTATACCAAGGAACAGGCTTTGGATGACTTCAGAAAGGATATGGCGGAGTATTCCGAGCTGCTTGACTACCTTGAGGAAAACCCGATGCCGGAGACCTATCTTGCGAGAGTAACCGATTTGTCGCAGATAAGGGCGACGGTTACGGCGATTTCGGGGATTGAGGGCGTAGAGCAGGTTAAGGCTCCGTATGATTTCGCGAACGCTCTTGTAAACATAAGAAACGCGCTTTCGATAATCGTTGTGGCGATGCTTTTAACGCTTATAGTGGTGAGCGTTGTTATAGTTTCAAACACCATAAGAACCAGCGTTTTCGCGCGGCGCACGGAGATTACCATTATGAAATACGTCGGCGCGACAAACGGCTTTATAAAGCTGCCGTTCTTCGTGGAGGGGTGCTTTGTCGGAATTCTCGCGGGGACTGCCGCGTGGGGGCTTACATGGTTCATTTATGACGCGGTGTATTCGCTGTTTACGGATAATCTCACGCTCTGGGAGATGTTCGGGTTCTTCAACCTCATTCCGTTTAGCAACGTCTGCTGGATAGTGCTTGGGGTAAACTGCGTGGCGGGAGCGTTTTTGGGAGCGGTCGGAACCATGATAAGCATGGGCAAGTATCTTAAGGTGTAAATTTTTGCGGTCTGAAAGGAAATTTTCGTGAATAAAAAAATATCTCTCGGCATAACCATAAGTCTTATCGCTATCGGCTGCGCGATAACCTTTGTGCTGACGTGGACGGTGTCGCTCGGGATTTATAATTCCAAAATCGCCAGCAGCGAAAAATACGCGGGCGTTTATGAGAAGCTTAAGGAAATGGACGCGACCGTGCGCGGAAACTACATCGGCACGATTTCCGACGAGGCTCTCGAAAACGCGATTATAAACGGTTATGTCAGCGGCATTGGCGATAAATACGCGTCGTATATGCCCGCAAATTCGTATTATATGCTCCAGCAGACCACCGGCGGCATGGTGACCGGCGCGGGGTTCGAGGCAGAGGAGGACGGAAGCGGCTATCTTCGCGTGACAAGGATATATAAAAACAGCTCCGCCGAGCAAAACGGCATGGTGACGGGCGATATAATCACCGCAATCGACGGGCACAGCCTGCTTTCAATGACCTCTGCGGACGCGTTTGAGAGAATTTCGGGCGACGTGGGGTCGAAGCTGTCGTTAAATCTTGTGCGGAACGGCGAGGAGGTCTCGGTGACGCTTGTGCGCCAGCAGATTGAGATTGAATCCGTCACCGACAAACTGCTTGAAAACAACATCGGCTATATCAGAATTCTCACCTTTAACGGCAAGACGGCAGACCAGTTTTCAACCTCGCTTGATTCGCTGCTTGCGAGAAATATCTCGTCGCTTATAATTGACCTTCGCAGAAACAGCGGGGGCGTGGTGTCGGAGCTTAAACCGATGTTAAACCGCATTATCAAGTCGGCGGTTGTGGCGACGGCGGAATACGCGGGCGGGGTCAAGAAAAACCTTATCGAGACGGATTCCGACGAGTCGCTGGATATTCCGATAGCTATTCTCGTGGACGGCGGTACGGCTTCCGCGGCGGAGCTTTTCGCGGTGGCTCTGCGCGACGAATACGGGGCGGTTCTGATAGGAACGCAGACCTACGGCAAGGCGGTTTTGCAGAATACCTATGAGTTTTCCGACGGCGACGCGCTTACTATTTCGGTGGCAACCATTCTCCCGTCAAAATCGGAATCCTATGACGGCGTGGGGCTGAAGCCCGATTATATCGTAGAGCTTCCCTCGGGGATAACCTACGAATATATTACCGACGAGACGGATACACAGCTGCAGAAGGCGGAGGAAATTCTGTCTACGGGCGTTTCTGCACAGCAAAATCAGCAAAACCCGCCGGAGTCGTCAAATTCGTCGGGTTCAACAAATTCAAGCAGTTCAAGCGGTTCATAAAAATCAAATAACAGGAGGAAAATTATGAATAAACCCAGTATGGTATTGACAAGGAAAGGCGAAAAGCAGCTTAAGGACGAGCTGAACGAGCTTAAATCCGTTCGGCGCAGAGAGGTTGCGGAAAAGATAAAGGTCGCGCTTTCGTTCGGAGACCTTTCCGAAAACAGCGAGTACGACGAGGCTAAAAACGAGCAGGGCATTATCGAGTCGAGAATTGCCGAGATAGAGCAGACGCTGGCTCACGCGAAGATTATCGACGACGAGGATATTTCCACAGAAAAGGTAGGAATAGGCACGACTGTAAAACTGCTTGACATGGAAATGGACGAGGAAATGGAATTCCGAATTGTCGGCACAAAAGAGGCGGATATAAACAGCGGAAAAATGTCCGACGAGTCGCCCATAGGCTCGGCAATACTCGGGCGCGAGGTCGGCGAAGAGGTTGAGGTAGAAACGCCGTCGGGAGTTATAGGATTTAAGATACTTGAAATCAGAAAGGACGACGAGGAGTAAATAATGCCGGAAAATAACGAAATACAAGAGGAATTGACCGAAGAGGAGCTTGAAAAGCAGCTTGACGAACAGCACAGAGTGCGCCTTGAAAAGCTTGCAGCACTGAAGGAAAGCGGGCGCGACCCCTATACCGTGACGAAATTTCCCGTGGATATTTATGCCGCGGATATCCGCGCGAGGTTTGAGGAGCTTGAAAACAAGGACGTGTGCATCGCGGGACGAATTATGTCCCGGCGCGATATGGGAAAGGCGAATTTTATCGACGTTCGCGACAGCTCAGACAGAATGCAGGTCTATGTCAAGATTGACGAGATAGGCGAGGAGAATTTCGCAGAGTTCAAAAAGTGGGATCTGGGCGATATTGTGGGCGTTAAGGGGTATGTTTTCAAGACACGCCGCGGGGAAATTTCAGTTCACGCAAAGGAAATTACCCTGCTTTCAAAGTCGCTGCTGCCGCTGCCGGAAAAATGGCACGGTCTTAAGGACAAGGAGGAGCGTTACAGAAAGCGTTATCTTGACCTTATCGCAAATCCCGAGGTTAAAGACGTTTTTGTAAAGCGTTCCAAGATACTTTCGGAAATAAGAAAATTCCTTGACGGGCACGGGTATATAGAGGTTGATACGCCGACGCTGCTGCCGCTTGAAATCGGCGCGGCGGCAAGACCGTTTAAGACGCATCATAACGCGCTGGATATCGATATGTATCTTCGCATTGAGACGGAATTGTACCTCAAAAGGCTTATCGTGGGCGGTTTCGACAAGGTTTACGAGGTCGGGAGAATTTTCCGCAACGAGGGCATGGACGCAACGCATAACCCCGAGTTTACGTCTATAGAAATGTATCAGGCGTACATCGACTATTTTGATATGATGGACCTTATTGAGGAGCTTTACCGCACAGTAACGCTGAATGTCTGCGGCACGGACACCGTGACATATCAAGATAAAGAAATCGCCGTCGGAAAGCCGTGGGAACGCCTTACGATGATTGAAGCTGTCAAGAAGTACGCGGGCGTGGACTACAACGACTGGAAAACCGACGGGGAAGCAAGAGCCTGCGCGAAGGCAAAGGGCGTTGAGGACGGTGTGGACGAAAATTCCACAAAGGGACATGTTCTTATCGCGTTTTTCGAGGCGTTTGTAGAGGACAAGCTTATCCAGCCGACGATTATTTACGATTATCCCGTGGAAAATTCCCCGCTTGCAAAAAGAAAGCCCGAATGCCCCGCGTTTACCGAGAGATTTGAGTATTTTATCAACGGAACGGAGTTCGGAAACGCGTTTTCGGAGCTTAACGACCCGATTGACCAGAAGGAGCGTTTTGTAAAACAGGTTGCCGCAAAACGCGCTCAGGGCGGAAACGACGCGCAGGTGGACGAGGATTTTATCACCGCGCTGGAATACGGGCTGCCTCCGACGGGCGGATTGGGGTTCGGGTTTGACAGGCTGGTTATGCTGCTGACAAATTCCCCGAGCATAAGGGACGTTTTGCTGTTCCCGACAATGCGTCCGCAGGTTTAACAATTAAAAATAAAACGGAGATCGGCAGGGGTGTCGGTCTCTGTTCTGTATAATTTGGGGTGAGCTTATGCAAAACAACGACGACCGCCGCGAGCTTCTTAAAATAAAACAGTCGCGGCAGGAGATGTTAAACGAAGAGAATACAACGGCTGAAGAGCCTAAAAAAACGGCTTACGAAAAGCCGCACGGAGCGGCTGCCGTGAAAAACTTCCTTTACTATCACAAGGTGACGATAATAATTGCGGCGGCGGTAATCGCTCTTGTGACGTTTCTCGTTTTACAGACCGTACTCCGCCCGAGGGAGGACATAAGGGTGCTTTTAATTGCGACGGAGGTGACCTCCGAGCTTTCTGACCGCGCCGACGCTATCGGAAACGCTTTGGCGCGGTATTGCCCCGATTTCGACCAAAAGGGCGGCGTTGTCGTAAAGACCTTTTTTATCGACCTTGCGGCAGCCGAAAATCAAGGGCAATATTACCTTGCCCAGCAGGACAGGCTGACCTTTGAAATACAAAACCCAAAATCGCAGATAATCATCACCGACGAGGGCTTTGCGGCGTATGCAAGCGATGACGGCGGCTTTCAGAGCAGGTATTTTACCGACCTCGGGGGTCTTTACCCCGAAAAGCAAAGTTATCTTGACAGCGCAATCCGCTTTAACGACACCGTTCTTGCAAAGGAAGCGGGCTGGAACAGTTGTCCCGGAAAAACGGTGATTTTCGTGCGGGCGGCGGCTTCCGATGATAAAGATGAAATCGAGGCGAACCGCAGGGCTTTGGAGGTTATTGAAAACGTGATGAACGAAAACAAGGTAAGCTCCTAGCCGAAAGGGTCTTTTTTCTCGCAGTCTATGGGCGTGTGGAGCGTTCTCCCCGACCCCGCGCGAACGTCGCAGGGGATATATTCCGCCTTTTTTACGGGGTCCTTCATAAAAACCTCTTCAAGCCGTCGCAGAAGTCCTGTTCGCGCGCTAAAAGCTGCTCCGCGCTTTCGCGGATACCCGCATACGCCCCGTGAGAACGGTTTACCGTGCGCTGCATATCGATAATGCCCATTGTCGTGCCCTTAAGCATTATCTGCGCGAGGTTGGAGCTGCTTTTGTTGTGAGCGGTTTTCATGGCAATGCCCATTTTCGTCATCGAGACAAGATACGGCGACACCTTTTTTGCGGGTTCGCCGCGCCGAGAAAGCTCTCGGCTTGCCCTTGACGCTACGGTTTTATAGCGTTTCTGCTGACCCGAAATTTCTCTGTAAAGCTCGCGGCTTTTGCAGCGTTTTAAAACATCGCCGCTTGCTTCATACGCCATTTGGGCGTTCTGATAGACGCTTTTTAAAATAGCCGCGCTTTGCTTGTTTCTGTATTCCGACATAATATACCCCCGTTTTTGAATTTTCGCTATTATTTTGAACATTAAATCCGCGATTATTACTATTTTCACTCTGGAGGGAAAATATGGAAATTAAAAGATGCTCGTGGGCGGGGTCTGACCCGCTTTATATCGAATATCACGACCACGAATGGGGAAAACCGCTCCACGACGACAGAATGTTTTTTGAAATGTTAATTCTGGAGGGCATGCAGGCGGGGCTTTCGTGGATAACGGTTTTGCGCAAGCGCGGGAGCTTTCGGCAGGCGTTCGATAACTTTGACCCCGAAAAAATTGCAAATTACGGCGAGGACAAAATTACCGAGCTTATGGGAAATACCTCCATAATCCGAAACGAGCGCAAAATCCGAGCCGCCGTGCAGAACGCGAGGGCTTTTCTGGCGGTGGAAAGGGAGTTCGGGAGCTTTGACCGGTTCATCTGGGGGTTTGTGGATTACGCGCCCGTGGTAAATTCCCCGAAAACCGAAAAGGACGTTCCCGCGAACACGCCGCTCTCCGACAAAATAAGTAAGGAGCTTAAAAAACGCGGGTTTAAGTTTGTCGGGACAACTATCGTTTACTCGTTCTTGCAGGCGGCGGGAATTGTGAACGACCATGTGCAGGGGTGCTTTTGCTGTAGTTTGAAAAATAGGTGAAAATTCAAAAAGTTTGAGATAATTCTCACTTTTGCTAAAAATAGCACTTGAAATTTCAGAAAAAAGGTGTATAATATAATTAGCACTCTAAGGAAGAGAGTGCTAATTATTATTTAAGGTGATGATTTTATGGGTGAAACAAAGGAATTTAAGGCGGAATCCAAGCGTTTGCTGGAGATGATGATAAACTCTATCTACACGCACAAGGAGATTTTCCTGCGCGAGCTTATTTCCAACGCCTCGGACGCTATGGACAAGCTGTATTTTAAGTCTATGTCGGACGGGAACGGCGAGGCTGTCACGAGGGCGGATATGGAGATAAGGCTTGACGCGCAAAAGGACGCAAGAACGCTTACAATCTCCGACAACGGCATCGGAATGACCGCGGAAGAGCTTGAAAACAACCTCGGCACTATCGCACAGAGCGGCTCGCTTGCGTTTAAAAAAGAAAACGAAAACGCCGAGGACGTGGATATTATCGGGCAATTCGGCGTGGGATTTTATTCCGCGTTTATGGTCGCAAAAAAGGTCACGGTGATTTCAAAGGCTTACGGCTCGGACAAGGCGTTTATGTGGCAGAGCGAGGGCGTGGACGGATATACGATTTCCGAGGCTGAAAAGGACGGTCACGGCACGACAATCACGCTTGAAATCAAGGATAACACCGACGAGGAAAATTACGACGAATTCCTCACTCCGTACAAGATAAAGGAGCTTGTCCGCAAGTATTCCGATTATATTCGCTATCCGATTAAAATGGACGTTGAACACGAGCGTCTTCGTGAGGGAACGGGCGTTGACGGAAAAGAGCCCGAATACGACAAGGAAATAGTTACCGAAACGCTGAATTCTATGGTTCCCGTGTGGAAAAAGGCAAAATCCGAGCTTAAGGACGAGGATTACAACCAATTCTACAAGGACAAATTCTACGACTACTCCGACCCGCTTCTTCATATCCACACCAAAACCGAGGGCGCGGCAACCTATTCGGCGTTGCTTTATGTGCCGTCCAAAGCTCCCTACGATTATTACACAAAGTCGTTTGAAAAGGGCTTGCAGCTCTATTCGGGCGGGGTTATGATAATGGAAAAATGCGGGGACTTGCTGCCGGATTATTTCAGCTTTGTAAAGGGACTTGTCGACTCGGAGGATTTGTCGCTGAATATCTCCCGCGAAATGCTCCAGCATGACAGACAGCTTAAGGTTATCGCGAAGTCTATTGAAAAATCGATTAAAAACGAGCTGAAAAAGCTTCAGAAAAACGACCGCGAGAAGTACGAGAAGTTTTTTGAGACGTTCGGAACACAGATAAAATACGGCATTTACGAGAGCTACGGAATGAATAAGGACGAGCTTTCGGATCTGTTGATGTTCAAGACCTCGAACGGCGGTATGACGACCCTTGAAGAATATGTTTCCCGTATGAAGGAGGGGCAGCAGTACATTTATTTTGCGTCGGGCAGCAGCGTTTCCCGCATTGAAAGCCTGCCCCAGACCGAGCTTGTCCGCGACAAGGGTTTTGAGATACTGTATCTTACCGACCATGTTGACGAATTTTGCCTGCAAATGATGCACGACTATGACGGCAAGGAATACAAGTCGGTTTCCGCGGACGATCTGGAGCTGGGCTCGGAGGAGGAAAACAAGGAAATTCAGAAAGAGCAGGACGACAACAAGGCTCTGTTCGACTTTATGACGGAAAAGCTGTCGGGCAAGGTGAAGGCTGTAAAGCTCTCTCACCGCCTTAAAAATCACCCCGTTTGCATTACAAGCGAGGGAAATCTCTCGGTTGAAATGGAAAAGGTGCTTTCGGCAATGCCGAACGGCGAGGGCGCGAAGGCGGAAAAGGTTCTTGAAATAAATCCCAACCACGCGATTTTTGAGAAGCTGAAATCCCTTTTTGAGAACGACAAGGACAAGGCGGCGGAATATGCGGAAATTCTGTACGATCAGGCGTTGCTTATAGAGGGAATGCCGATAGAAGACCCGGTGGGATTCTCAAACAAAGTATGCAAATTCTTAGCGTAACTTCAGGCTGTCGATAAAGCCCCATCTACTTCGTCATCGCAACCGCGGCAGGCAAAAGCCTAGCCGCGGTCACGTTTCCTCGCATCCGGAGCTTTCTCAACAGCCTATTAAAATGTGAAAAAAATCCTCTCTTTCTACGGAGAGGATTTTTTAAGCGAATTATTTACAGGCTTTATCGACAGCCTGTGTTTATATATTGTCTCTGGCATCATCGAGTATCTTTGCGTATTTTTCCATTTGTATTTTGGAGATAATTTGATTTTTGTCATAGTTTTCCAGAAAACGGAGCAATTCGCGGCTTCCGAGGCACACATAATCCGTCTCGCGCAGCGACAACCGAAGTTTAGCATTGGAGCTTGAAAAAAACAGCACCGTGTCTATCCACACGTCCTCGCCCGCAGCGTTTAAAATGCTCTTTACAATGTCCCGCTGGCGGCGCATCTGCTTTATCGGGTTGTCCATTTCAATAACAGCGGTTTTGTCACGGTAGTATTTGCGCTGTTCCCATTTTTCCGCTTTCCAGCTTCCCTGAATTGTCCCCGAATGATTCTTGACCTCGACGATAATAACGCCCTTGTGGCTGATTATCAGCATATCAACCTCCGAACGCCCGCGTTTATAGCGAATGGGGAGATTGCAGAAAATAATATTATTCCCGGAAAGATGCTTTACGGTCTTGTACAACAGCTTTTCCCC
Organism: uncultured Clostridia bacterium; assembly: GCA_947630655.1. Lineage (GTDB taxonomy): Bacteria > Bacillota > Clostridia > Oscillospirales > Ruminococcaceae > CAG-115. The sequence continues at coordinate 18,397 of CANRIQ010000015.1, forward strand.
GCGCCGACCGCTGTTCAGCACGTTATAACGCCTTGCAAGGATAACATAGGCGGCGTTGCAGAGGAAAATAAGCGAAATTATAACAATTGCCGTTATCTTTGTTTCGTACAGCCTGAACCACACGAACGAAATAAGCAGCAGCACGGGAGCAACTCCCAGGAAAACCTGCATTATCACAAGAGCGATAATGCGTTTGTTGTTTGTATTTTTACAGCGAATGACCTTGTTCATTTATACCTCTATATTACACATTAAATCGGAAAAGCGTAACATCGCCGTCCTGCATGACATAATCCTTGCCCTCCAGGCGGACAAGCCCCTTTTCCTTTGCGGCAGCCATAGATCCGCAGCTTATAAGGTCGTCAAACGACACAATCTCGGCGCGGATAAAGCCCTTTTCAAAGTCGGTGTGGATTTTGCCCGCGGCCTGCGGAGCCTTTGTGCCGTTCACGATAGTCCACGCCCTTGTCTCTTTTTCGCCCGCGGTGAGGTAGGAGATGAGGCCGAGCAGGGCATAACTCTTCTTGATGAGGCGGTTGAGGC
>CANRIQ010000016.1 GCA_947630655.1 uncultured Clostridia bacterium
CAAGACAAAGGACGGCGGAGAGCTGTGGCTTCTTATGCGCGGACAGCTTGTGTTCAACGACGAGGGACGGCTGTGCCTTTACGCGTTTATTACCAACACCACCAAAGAGCGCGAAATCGAGCAGGAGCTTCGCATAACGGCGTATTTTGACCCGCTTACGGGGCTGTACAACCGCTCCGCGTTTATGAAAAACGCGCAGGATATTCTGAATGCAAATCCGCTTGCGGAGTATTCGATAATGAAGCTCAACATCGGCGGATTTAAGGTCTTAAACGACGTTCTCGGGCGCGATGTGGGCGATAAGCTGCTTATTACAATCGCGGGCGTTCTGCGCGATGTTATCGGGAAAAACGGCGTTTACGCGCGTCTTTTCTCGGATCATTTTGCAATGCTTATCCCGTATGCCGAGCGTTCAATTCACCCGCAGACAATTCTTGACGCTGTGCAGAAGGCGGTATCCGACGCACCCGAAATTTCCCACGAGGTGCAGTTTTACATAGGCGTGTATAAGGTCACCGACCGCGAGCTGTCGGTAGACAATATGACCGACCGCGCGTCTATTGCCTGCCGTTCGATTTCGGGCAGCTTCAGAGAGCATATCGCATATTACGATGATAAAATGCGCCGTCAGATGATTGAGGAGCAGGAAATCTGCGACGACGCCCGCCGCGCGCTAAAAAATAAGGAATTTTACGTTTGCTATCAGCCGATTTACGGCATCCGCGCGAAGAAATTTGTAAGCGCGGAGGCACTCGTGCGGTGGAATCACCCGACAAAGGGACAAATTCTTCCCGCGAAATTCATTCCCGTGTTCGAGAAAAACGGCTTTATCGCAGAGCTTGATTTGTACGTTCTCGAGCAGGTTTGCATTTATCAGAAAAAACGCTTTGACGAGGGTCTTCCGCCGTTCCCGATTTCGGTGAACGTTTCGAGAATGAGCCTTTACAATCCCAATTTGTTTGAAACGATAAGCGAGCTTACCGACCGCTATCGCGTAGACCCGAAATATTTCCGCATTGAGATAACCGAAAGCGCGTATAACGACAACCCGTCGCAGCTTCTTGACACCATCGGCAGGCTTCGCAGGAAATGCTATCCCGTGCTTATGGACGATTTCGGAAGCGGCTATTCGTCGCTTAACACCCTCAAGGATATTCCCATAGACGTGCTTAAGCTGGATATGAAGTTTATGCAGGGCTTTGAGAAAAACGGCAAGGTGGGCACTATTGTGACCTCCGTTGCGCGTATGTCAAAGTGGCTTAATGTGCCGCTTCTGGCGGAGGGTGTTGAAACCCGCGAGCAGTACGAATTTCTTGCAAGTATAGGCTGCGCGTATATACAGGGATTTTATTTTTCGCGCCCCGTTCCCGAGAACGATTTTACCCAGCTTGTCGCACAGGAGGAGATAACCGCCTACGCCGAGCCTATCGAAAACTACGGTATGGGCGAGGACGTAAACGAGCTTCTGGGCAGCAATGCGCTTGTGTCGAAGTTTATAAGCTCTGTTTTCGGGGGCTTAGGAATTTATGAAATGGTGGACGGAAAGCTTGAGCTTATCCGCGCAAACGACGGCTACAGACAGATAATGGGTTATTCTCAGGACGATTTCAGCGAGGAGAATTCCAACATCTGGAGCAAAATGCCGCCCGAGGACGCGGAGGTTTCCAGAAACGCCTGCCTTGAAGCAATGCGCACCGACAAGGCTACCCGCGCGTCGATAAGGCGTTATGACAAAAACGGGAGGGTGCTGCACCTTGACGGTATTCACAGACGGCTCGGCGGCAGCAACGACAACCCCATTTTCTGCATTGCGTTCAATAATATCACCGATAAAATCGAAAGCGATAAAATCATCGAACAGTCCCAAAGCCGCATAGAGCAGGTTCTGAAAATCACCGATTCCATAATTCTGGATATCGATTTCGACGACGACAGCGTTTTTCAGGTCGGAGATCTGTCCGATTACGGGTTTGATTTCAAGGGCATTATAAATTACGTTAAAGAGGGGAAAATTTTCGAGAATATCACTCACCCCGACGACATCGAAAAGGTGAGAATTTTCCATGACGACCTGACCCGCGGTAAAATTTCCGAGGAATTCCGCCTGTTTAATAAGCGAACCAATGAATATAGCTGGTGGAGGTTTACCGAAACCCGTTCGTTCAACCAAAACGGCAAAATTGTGCGCTTAATCGGCATCGGCACGAATATCGATTCCGAAAAGAAGGCCGAGCTTGCATTAGCTCAGGCAAACGACCGTATTGCGGCGGCTATGAACAATTTCAGCGAGGGAATTCTTATAATGGAGCTCCCCGAAAACGCCGAGCCCAAAATTCTGTTCAGCAACGGCAGCTTCTGGCAGATTATCGGAAAACAGCGCGCCACAGGACCGAATGTTCTGGATTATGTAAGAGGCGGCGTTGACAACGAGGACTTGGAGCGGATAATCACCAGCGCGAAAACCGCCGAGTCGGTTCATATGACCTATCACACCGTAAGAAGCGACGGAAAGGGCGCGTGGATAGACCTCACTACGGCGCGTTCGGTGTTCGGCGAAAGCAACAGCAGGATTTACATGGTTATCGTGTCGGACGTTACCGAGCAGCAGGAAAACCGCATGAAGCTGAACGCGATACTCGGAAGCTTTGACGGCGGAGTGGCTCTTGTTGTCGAAAGCGGCGGGGAGCTTCGCGTTGATTTTGCGAACGATAATTTTTACGATGTTCTCTGCGTCCGCCCCGAGGACGAGCAGCGCATAAAATCCATGCTTAAAGCGGCGGTTTTCGCAAAGAACGATACGGGAGATCTGCATATCCGCCGCGGTGACGGAAGCACCAGGATAGTGAGAATTCACCTTGAAAAATCCGATTCTCTCATGCGCGGCGAAAACAGGTACGTTATTGTTGCAAACGATGTTACAATAGCGCGCACGGCGGCGAGAAACCGCGTTGCCGAGCGCACCGCGAACGCCGAGGCGGGGCTTTACGATCTGGTTTACGAGGTAAACACCAAAAACCGGACGTTAAGGCTTATCTATTCGCGCTACGAGCATAATAATCCCGAGCTGTCGAAACCGCTGCCGATAGACTGCGTATTGCAGGAGTGGACGGAAAAGTATATCCACCCCGCGGACGTGGAGGCTGCCCGCGCGATGTACAATATGCCGATAAACAGCCCCGATTTCACCGATGCATATGCGAATATCCGCGCCGCAAACATTCACGGCGACAGCGATTATCACACCTTCGGCGTGGTTATGGTTCGCCTTCGCAGCGATTTATGCAAGCTGTTTATAAGGGATATGGCGCGCGTTGACAGCACGGTTGCCTCCGAAAAGGTTGCCCGGACAGACCGCCTTTATCAGACAGTCGCCGAGCAGACCAACACCACCGTTATAGAATTCGACCACACGCAAAACCGCGTGATTTGCTCTCCGTCGATAAACGAATTCTGGGCGTCAAGGCTCAGTGAGAACGAATTCTGCAACCGCGAGGAGTTCAGAAAAGGGCTTGCGGTGTATCCCGAGGACAGGGAGATTTTCGCGGAGTTTATCGAGCGCGTTTACAGCTCCGACGAGCCCCAGTCGGTGACGCTTCGGCTTAAGATGGCTGATGAAAATTACAAGTGGTGCAGAATGACCATTTCACTCAGCAGAAGCGGGCAAAAGGTGCTTAAAAGCCTTTGCACGATAAACATCGTCCACAGCGAGGTCACCGCCCGCAAAAAGGCGGAGCATACCGACGAGCTTTTGCGGCGCACGGTGCGTCACATTCCCGTTGGCGTGGGAATTTTCCGCATAGACAACGGCAAGCCCGTTCCCGTCTACCTTTCCGACAACATTTACCGTATGTACGGTCTGAAGCCCGGCAGTATCGACGCTCCCGTGCTTCCCACCGAGGAGCTTGTAAACAACCACCGCCTGTACGACCGTTCGGAGGGAGAATACGCCTTGGAGGCAATGCGCGCGGACGGTTCGCGGTTTTGGGTTAATGTTCAGTACCGCGTTCTTGAAGAGCAGGGCGAGCTTATGCTGTACGCGGTTATTACCGACAACTCCGCAAAAATTGAAAACGACCGCCGAAGGACGGTTGAAGAGCAGATGTACAAGGTCCTTCTGGAGGAAACGGGAACGATAATCTTCGACTACAAGCCCGATTCCGACGAGCTTACCTACCTTTGCCGCGACGACCGCGGTTCTATCGAATATCACACCATTGAAACGCTTTTGCAGAACCCCGACAATCTCACGCTGCTTGACGGCGTCGACCGCACGAATTTCATCATTATTCTGAAACAGCTCTGCGAAACCGTGGGTTCGAGAGAGCTTGCAGTGAAGATAGAAGTCGGCGGTTATCCGAGACGCTTTAAGGCGTTTATGAAGAGCGTCTGCGACGACAGCGGAAAGATTTTCGAGATAATCGGAAAAATAGAGGACGTTGACGACGAAGCTGCCCGCCTTGAGAAAATTCAGGCGAAGGCGATGTACGACGCGCTGTGCGTTGATATTTACAACAAAGCCACCACCGAGGAGCTTATTAAAGCCGAGCTTGAGCGCAGCACGGGCGGCGCGCTGCTTATGATTGACGTGGACGATTTCAAGAGCATAAACGACACGTTGGGACATATGTTCGGGGATGAGTTTCTTAAAAAATTCGCGTCAACGATTAAAAAAGCGTTCCGCGACACCGATATTGTCGGAAGATACGGAGGCGATGAGTTCTTCGTATTTATGCCGCACGCAACGGGCGCGCTTGCCGAAAAGAAGGGTTCTTTGATCCTCAAAAATATCGCCAATATTACGGTTCCGCAGCTCGGCTCCGTTAAAAGCAGCATAGGCGTGGCGGCGGTAAATCCCAACAACCGCAGTTATCGGCAGATACTCCGTCAGGCGGACAGCGCGCTTTACGAGGCGAAAAACCGCGGTAAAAACTGCGTTGTGCAGTTCGACCCCGTCACGATGAGCGAAACCTCCTACCGCGCCGAATCCGCCGTAAGTCAGGGCAGAAGCGGAGTGGTGTTAAGCTCTAATCCGAATTTTGCCGCGTCGCTTGCAATGCGTATGTTCAGCGCGCTTTACACCAGCCTTGACGTAACCGACGGCATAAATCAGGCACTGGCTTTGCTCGGACGCGCGTTTGACGTGTCAAGGGTGTATATTTTCGAGGATTCCGACGACGGGGAATATTGCTCCAACACGTTCGAGTGGTGCGGAGAGGGCGTGGAATCGGTTATGGACACGCTTCAAAATCTCTCCTACAAGGACGATCTCGGCGGCAATTACCGCGAGAATATGGACGACGATGGAATTTTCTATTGTCACGACATAAACAGCCTAAGCGACATTCACCGCGAAATTCTGGAGCGTCAGGATGTAAAGTCGGTGCTTCAGTGTTCGATTTCGGACAACGGCAAATTCAAAGGCTTTGTCGGGTTTGACGAATGCCGCACAAACCGTTTCTGGACGCAGGAGCAGATAGATTCTCTTGTTTTCCTGTCAAAGATAATTGCGATATTCCTGATGAAGGAGCGTTTAAGAAACCGCTCCGAGCAGCTTTTAGGCTCAAAAGAATAAAAATTCGCCCCGCGACACTTCGCGGGGTGTTTTTTATGTAAAAATCAGCATTTCCGCCGCCAAAAGCAATGCCAGCAGCCCGAAATTCACGCCCGAGAAAACCGCGAGATAGCGCAGCGTTTTCGCGCCCTCCGATTTTCGGTAAAACTGAAACGAGATAAGGCTTGCAAGCGACGCGATAAGCGTTCCCAGCCCCCCGAGGTTCACCCCGAGCAGCAGCCCCGTGCCGTTTTCGGTAAATCCCGCAAGCATAACCGCGGCGGGGACGTTGCTTATCACCTGCGATAACAGAGCCGAAATCCAGATCTCCCGCCCGAGAAGCACCGACGAGAAAAATTCCCTTACCGCGTCAATACGCGCGACGTTTCCGACAAACACGAAAAAGCACACGAACGTTCCGAGCAGCGCGTAGTCCACCTTTTTAAACAGTCCGCGGTCAAAAATTATCATCGCAAGCAGCGCGGCAATAAGGCACACAACCGGCGGCAAAATTCTGAGTACCGCAAGCAGGCACAGCGCGAACAGCACCGAGAAAACCGCGATATGCAGCTTCGAGAGTTTTTTGGGCTCGGAATTTTCGGTTGTTACCGCGCTCACCGCCGTTTTCGGCAGCAGCAATGTCAGCAGCGTCAGCAAAACCAGACTTATCCCCGCCGCAGGCAGCATTGTAATAACAAACGTTCCCGCCGAAAGCCCGAATTTGTCGTACAAAAACAGGTTCTGCGGATTGCCGACGGGCGTGGTCATACTGCCGAGGTTTGCGGCGCAGGTTTCAAGCACAATTACCCAAATTCTGCTTTTTTCGTCGGGGACGGATTTGAAAATCATAATCGTCAGCGGTATCATTGTAAGCAACGCCACATCGTTGGTTATCAGCATTGACGAGAAAAAGCACACCAGAACGAGCGCAATTCCCAGCCGCCGCAGATTGCCCGTTTTTCGGAGAACAAACCCCGTCGCAAGGTCGAAAAGTCCCGCCCCGCGAAGCCCCGCCACCGCCGTCATCAGCGCGAAAAGCTCTATAAGAACGGTGGTGTTGCAGTAGCCGAGGTATTCCTTGTCGGGCGGGATGATAAACAGCGTTATCACCGCCGCCACAAACGCCGCTGTCAAAACAGGCTGCGATTTTATAAATCCAACAATTTTCTTCATCTTTCTTACCTCTTACTTCTAATCTCTAACCTCTATTTTAGCACTTTTTCGACCAATTTGTTAATTTTTCGGGTAAAAAATGTTAAAATTCCCCTTGACAAATTTCTAAAGCAGTGTTATAATAATCCTATAGAACCTACTAAAGCGGTAGGCATTAAGGAGGAAGCTGTTATGATATATGAAAGTATAACCGATCTTGTCGGGAAAACGCCGATTTTGGCACTTAATAATTTCGCGCCCGACGCCAGAATTCTCGCAAAGCTCGAGTATTTTAACCCCGCAGGAAGCGCGAAGGACAGGATTGCAAAGGCAATGATTGCGGACGCGAAGCAAAGCGGCAAGCTGAAGGAGGGCTCGGTTATAATCGAGCCTACAAGCGGAAATACGGGCATAGGTCTTGCGGCGATTGCGGCGTCGCAGGGGTATAAAGTGATACTGACAATGCCCGAGACCATGAGCGCGGAACGCAGAGGGCTTTTGAAGGCATACGGCGCGGAAATCGTGCTGACGGAGGGCTCGAAGGGCATGAAGGGTGCTATTGAAAAGGCGAACGAGCTTGCCGCGAAAACTCCCGGTTCGTTTATTCCGTCGCAGTTTACAAACCCCGCAAATCCCCGTATTCATTACGAAACGACGGGACCCGAGATCTGGGAAGACACGGGCGGCAGGGTTGATATTTTCGTCGCGGGTGTCGGCACGGGCGGCACAATTTCGGGCGTCGGCAAATTCCTCAGGGAAAAGAACAAGGATATTCAAATTGTCGCTGTAGAACCCGCGGGTTCGCCCGTTCTCTCGCAGGGAAAATCGGGCTCTCACGGAATTCAGGGCATCGGCGCGGGATTTGTCCCCGAAACGCTTGACACAAAGATATACGACGAGGTTTTCACCGTTGAAAACGAGCAGGCATACGAAACGGGCAGAACGCTTGCGAAAACCGAGGGCTTGCTGGTCGGGATTTCGTCGGGCGCGGCGGCGTTTGCGGCGTTGCAGCTTTCAAAACGTCCCGAAAACAAGGGCAAGGTAATCGTCGCCTTTTTGCCCGATACGGGCGAGCGTTATCTTTCCACGCCCATGTTCAGTTAAATTTTATAAATTACACAAAAAAGCGGGCAGAAAGCTGTCCGCTTTTATTTTCAGCGTCTCACGCAAAAAACTTATCCACATCGTTTACTATCCCGGGGTCAATTTCTCCCTTTTCCGCCATTCCCCGCATGATAGAAACCGCTTTTTCGTGCGGCATTCCCGCCTTGTACGGACGCGGCTCGGTAAGAGCCTGATATATGTCAATGCACGCCATAAGCCGATCCTCAAAGCTTAGCTGTTCCGCGCAAAGCCCGCGGGGATAGCCCTTTCCGTTCAGCTTTTCGTGATGATTTCCCGCCCATTCGATTATGTCGGGAATGTCCTTTACCTCGCTTAAAATCGCGCGTGTTGCCGCGGCATGGTCCTTCATTACGGTAAATTCCTCCGCAGTCAGCTTGTCGGGCTTTTCGAGAATGCTGTTTCCGACGGCAAGCTTCCCTATGTCGTGCAATGCTCCCGCGAAAAAGAAACGCGTGGTTTTTTCGCCGTCAAAGCCGTAGCGCCGCGCCAGCATTTCCGCCTTTTCGGCGACCCCCTCGGAGTGTTTTTGGGTGAACTCCGACTTGTAGTCGACAATCCTTGCGAAAAGCTTTGCTATGTTGTGAATTTCCTCATCGGTGTAGTCAAGCGTTTCCGTAGGCAGATTTCCGCGCAAAAATGCCTTGACGTCCGCCCGCAGCGCGAGAATATCGTCAAAGCTTACCGCCTCCGAAAACAGACTTACCGCGTCTTTTGAGAACATTCCTCCCGAACGCTCCCGCGCCCATGCCGAGATGCCGTCAAAATCCTCCTGCGAGACCTCCCGCAGCCTGAAGCTCATATCCGTCATATCCGCAAGGTGAAGTATCTGGGACTTCAGCCCCGTCTCGCGCGAGGTGGTTTTCATTTCGCCCGAACCGTCGGCGTTTTCGTGGTGGTAGAGAATGATGTTTTTAACGTCCGTGCGAAACGGCAAAAGACTTATATTCTGTTCTCCGATAACGCTGTGGCGGCTGTTTACGGCGGTGGTTTTCGACAGGTCGGGCAGCCTTGTCACCGCGGGAGCTTTTTCAAGCTCCTCGTGAATATATTCCGTCAGAGCGTTGTCGTGCAGAATACAGCACCCTATAAAATCGCGCAGCTCCTCGTCCTTAAATCCCGCTTTTTTCGCCATAAGCATCGCCAGACACGCCACGCGTTTTCCGTGACCCGTGTCAAGCCCCAAAAGCTCTGTTTCCACGCTGTCAAGCGCGTATGACAGCGAATACAGCATATCCGTAAGATCAAGCTTCATAATATCCCCCCACAAGACCATTATACAATTTTTTCCGCCCTCTGTCAACCCTTGCCGTAAATCTTACATTTTTCTTAAAATTTTTCAGGCAATTGTTTTCCCGTTGACAAAACGTGAAAAATGGTGTATCATAAATTTCAGAACGGCAAACCGGAGGGATATTATGAGCGAAAACATTCTTATCGCCGACGACGAAAAGGAGATAGCTGATCTTATCGAGCTTTATCTTCGCGGGGACGGCTACACCGTAAGAAAATTCTACAACGGGCGCGAGGCTTTGCGCTCGGTCGAAAACGCCCCGCCCGATCTTGCGGTGCTGGATATAATGCTGCCCGACGTCGACGGCTTTGAAATATGCCGAAGGATACGCGAGCGGTATTATTTCCCCGTGATAATGCTTACCGCGAAAAGCGAGGACAGCGACAAAATTTTAGGTCTTACGGTGGGCGCGGACGACTATATCACAAAGCCGTTCAACCCGCTGGAGGTTGCCGCGCGCGTTAAAACCCAGCTTCGTAGGTACAAGCATTACAATTCCTCCGCACAGCAGGGCGGGGAAATAATTGAACACGATTTCCGCGGTCTGCTGATAAACAAGGAGACCCATAAGTGCAGGCTTTTTGACCGCGAGCTTGAGCTTACCCCGATAGAATTTTCCATACTCTGGTATTTGTGCGAGCGCAGAGGAAGCGTTGTTCCCGCCGAGGAGCTTTTCGAGGCGGTCTGGGGAGAAAAATTCCTGAACAGCAACAACACCGTTATGGCGCATATCGGACGCCTTCGCGAGAAAATGCACGAGTCCGCGCGAAAGCCGAAGTTTATCAAAACGGTCTGGGGGGTAGGCTACACGATTGAAAAGTAAAAACAAAAAGCCGGCTGCCGATTATCGGCATTTAAAGCGAAAAATAACTCTCGGAATATTGCTGCTTCTCCTGGGCTCGTTCGCGCTGACCGCGCTTGTCTATTTTCTCGTTTTAAGAGGCAGGGCAAACGTCTGGGCGGTAAATATCCTTGTGACGTTTTTTAACGGCGATTATCACCGCGCCGAAAGCTTTTATTTTGAAATTTCCCAATACAAGGTTTTAATAATGACGGGCGCGTCGCTTTTGATATTCGTGGTATCGCTTCCGTTTTTCGTATCACGGATAACGGGTTATTTCAAGGCGATAAACGACGGCATTGACGCGTTAAATTCCCCCGAGGACGAAATTCGTCTGCCGCAGGACCTTGCCGCAGTCGAGAGAACGCTTCACTCCGTTCACGCTAAGATGATAGGGCAGACCGCCGAAACAAAGCTCCTAGAGCAGCGCAAAAACGATCTTATCGTGTATCTCGCGCACGACCTGAAAACGCCGCTGGCGTCCGTTACGGGGTATATTTCACTGCTGCTGGACGGGGAGGATATTCCCGAGGAGCTGCGTCTTAAATATCTTCATATTGTTCGGGAAAAAGCAGACCGTCTGGAGGAGCTTATCGATGAGTTTTTCGAGATTGCGCGTTACAATCTCTCGGACATAAAAATCCGCTGCGGGAGCATAAATCTGACAAGGCTTTTAGAGCAGCTTGTGTTCGAGTTCAAGCCCATGCTTGCGGAAAAAAACCTCTCCTGCAGGCTGTCTGCGGGAGAGGATCTTCGTATAGAATGCGACGCCGATAAAATTCAGCGCGTATTTGACAATTTGCTTAGAAATGCCGTGCTGTACAGCTTCCCCGATACGGAAATTTTCGTTTGCGCGAGGGAGCTTGAAAATGATTTTGAAATAACGTTCCAAAACAGCGGCGATACTATCCCCGCCGATAAATTAGAGCGCGTTTTCGAGCAGTTTTACCGTCTCGACAGCGCGCGTTCGGCAAAGGGCGGCGCGGGCTTAGGGCTTGCAATAGCCAAAAGGATAGTCGAGCTTCACGGCGGAAGCATCACCGCGCAAAGCGAAAACGAAACGACTGTTTTCACCGTCCTTTTGCCGAAAAATCAGTCAGACGCGAATGAGGTCTGATACGTTCACGGCGGCTGTAACCTCGCCCTTGTAGGTGATAACGGCGCGGTCGCCGCGAAGCTCCGAAACCGTATAAACGGTGCTGTAGACAAACGGCGCGAGAGGGTCTCCGTTGTAGGTCAAGGCACCGTTTTTTACGCGCACAAGGTCTCCCACGGAGATATCCTTTTCCTCCCCGTAAAGCTTGCGGTTTACGGCCCGCTGGACTTCGTCGTAGTCATATCCCGCCTCGGTCAGAGCCCTTCTGCGTTCCTCGCCGCTTCCCCAGAGCCCCGCGATTACCTCGTCGGCAAGCTGGTCTATAGTTTTCTCTTCGGGCGCAGGCTCGTAATATGCAACATCTCCGTCCACCGCCATGCCGTCAAGCTCTTCAATTCCCCATTGCCAGATTTTCTGCCCGAAATCATATCTTGTGGGAATATTCGGGCTTTCCGTCCAGTGCGCAAGCCAGATGTCGGTTTTTCCGACAAGGCGGTCTTTTTCGTAGAAGTATAACAGCCAGCTCGGGTTTGCATAAACGCCCGCGGAGTAGCCTGCTTTTGACATCTCGGACACGAATTCCAGAGCAATATCCGTCATAACGGTTCGCCCGACCTCGCGGGCGATTTTGCTTTCCTCCGCGTCAAAGAAAACGGGGTACGCGGGCGAGTAATTTTTGATAACGTCAACGCAGGCGGCGGCTTCCGCGCGTGCTTCCTCGACGCTCTCCGCATAGGAGTACCAGTAAAATCCGTAGTCTATCCCCTGCGCGGTGCAGCCGTTTACGTGGGCGGCAAGCGTTCTGTCGGCGGAGTCCGCAAACCCCGCGCGGATTATCGCAAATTTCACTCCTGCCGCTTTAAGTGCGGGATAGCTTATTCCCGCCTGATAAGATGAAAGGTCAACGCCTTTTATATTTAAATTCATTCATATATCCTCCAAAAAAACATAAATTTAAGAGCATAATCTCTTAAAAAATTATATGTTTTTTTCGGAGTTGTGTGATAATCTTACAATTTCCTTACAATTCGGAAAATCCGTTGACAGGCGTTTTCCCCGCGTGATATAATTGAAGCGAAAGAGGGGAAAATATGAATAAGTTGAAGAAAATAACAGCATTATTCTGCATTTTAGTTTTATCATTAGCCTTGGCAGGGTGCGCACATAATACCGAGAATTCTCTTTACACCGCAAAGGAATTTTCCACGGCGAAAATGCTTTATTGCGTGGAGGACGAGGAAATTTTGCTTGCCGAAAACGAAAGCTCCCGCATATCCTGCGCGAGCATAACAAAGCTTCTGACGGCGTGTACCGCGCTGGAATATGTCGGCTCGGGCGAGATATTCACCGTCGGCACGGAACAGCAGCTTGTAAACAAGCACGCGAGCGTGTGCTTTATATCTCCGGGTCAGCGGCTTACGCTGTACGACCTGATAACGGGAATGCTTATGGTTTCGGGCAGCGACGCGGCGTATACCGTCGCAGTTTCGGCGGCAAGGGCGGTTTATCCCGAAAAGGAGCTTTCGGATAAGGCAGCTGTAAAGTGCTTTTGCGGGCTGATGAACGAAACGGCTGATAAAATCGGCATGGAAAACAGCAATTTTGTAAATCCCGACGGTCAGGACGATGAAAAGCAGTATACCACGGCAAGCGATGTTGAAAAGCTCGCGGAGTATTCGCTGTCGTTTCCCGAGATACGGGAAACAGCGTCCACACGGCAGAAGTTTGTGATGTTCGAGTCGGGCGAGAGCATTACATGGAAGAATTCAAACAAGCTTCTTGATCCCGAAAGCGAGTTTTACTCCGAAACCGCCGTAGGGCTTAAAACGGGGACGACTGCACGTGCGGGGAATTGCCTTGCGGCAGCGTTTGAGCGCGGCGGGAAAACGTATATTTCGGTAGTGCTGGGCTGTGAGAGCGACGAGGCAAGATACAGCCTGACGCTTGATTTGCTGAAGTTTGCAGTGAACAGTGAATAGTGCACAGCAAATGTGTCCGCTTTCGCGGATTTTTACAGTGTATAGTGTACAGTGAACAGTGTATAGTAGTATGTGCGTTCGCCGCGGCGAACGCATTTTTGATTGTATATAAGATTATAGGCTGACAACCCTTATTTTCGCAGACAATCAAAAAAATCCGCCGAAGGCGGATTCCTACTACTGTTTACTGTTCACTTTACACTGTAAACTGAAAAAGCTCTCTATGCAAAGCAAAGGGAGCTTTTTGTGTAACCTTTGCAAAAAGATTTACATAATATCCGTACAGAAAAAAACATTCCCAGCAGAGCAACCTCCGCTGGGAAATGGTGCAGGGCATTGCCCTGCTGGTTGGGGCGGAAGGATTTGAACCCTCGGAATGGTGGAGTCAGAGTCCACTGCCTTACCGCTTGGCGACGCCCCAGTAATCAGCATTTAATATTATATCACAATATTTTCCCAATGTCAATAGGTTTTCCGAAATTTTTCAAAAAATACATGAATATAGAAAAACAAAGCCCTGTTTCGTGCAAGTTGCACAAATATAATGCGAAAAATCGCGGTAATTGCGGGATTATAAAAAAATTTCAAAAAATGCTTGACAAACGGGGTTTAATGTGGTATAATAATTTAGTCACGAAATGACGATATAAGGCGGCATAGCTCAGTTGGCTAGAGCACTTGGTTCATACCCAGGGTGTCGTTGGTTCAAATCCGACTGCCGCTACCAATGGCCCGTTGGTCAAGAGGTTAAGACTCCAGATTTTCATTCTGGCATCATGGGTTCGATTCCCGTACGGGTCACCACGAGGGCAAAGCCCTCGACCGACTCCCAGTGAGGCGTTGCTCTTGCTGGGACGTGGTTCTCTGTACGGACATTATGTAGATTTTTTTCGTAAGTGATTACGCCCTCGACCGACTCCCAGTGAGGCGTTGCTCTTGCTGGGACGTGGTTCTCTGTACGGATATTATGTAGATTATTTTCGTAAGTGATTACGCCCTCGACCGACTCCCAGTGAGACGTTGCTCTTGCCGGGGCGTGGTTCTCTGTACGGATATTAAGTAGATTTTTTCGTAAGGATATATGTAATTTTTTGTTAAACGCCGATTAAGGTCAGCTACAAGAGGCAGAGAGATTTCCGGTCTTCTTTTTGCCGAGAAATCTTGTGCTGACCTTTTTTATTTTAGATAGGTTTTTGGTCGGCGGCGCATGCGGTGCCGAATTTTTGTTGTTTGAGGTACGCTATGGGTGAGAAGAACATTCACGAGGGTCATAGACAGCGCATGATGAAGAAATACCGCGAAAACGGTATAGAATGTTTCGAAACTCACGAGGTGCTGGAGATATTGTTGTACAACGTGTTCCCGCGCGGGAATACGAACGACATCAGTCACAGACTGCTGGAAAAATTCGGCTCTTTGGAGAGCGTTTTGTCGGCGGACGTCAGAGAGCTTGCAAAAATAGACGGCATAGCGGAAAATGCCGCTTATAAGATACGCTTTCTGGGAGATTTTTTCCGTTATTCCGAGCTCCCGCATACCGAAAATATCATTCTGGAATCGCCCGGAGACGTGGAGAAATATTTCGGCGGCATTTCGGTCGGAGAGAGGGAATTCGGGGCTGCGTTGTTTCTGGACAGCCGTCACAGGCTGGTGCATACATACGCTATCCGCGACAGCTTTTATGATTTTTTGGAGTTCGGCGTTCGGGAGATAGCTTTAAAGGCGGTGATATCGCAGTGCGAGTATGTGATTATGGCTCACACCCACCCGGAAACCGCCGCGCTTGCGTCATCGGCGGATATTTCGTCCACAAATCGCCTTGCAACCGCGCTTAAGACTATCGGCGTTACGCTTGAAGACCACATAATAATCGGCGGCGAGTCGATGTTGTCGATGCGGGAGTCGGGTCTGCTTAAAATGTCTTAAAAATAATTAACCCCGTCACGGAATTTTCTTGTGACGGGGTTATTTTTCGCTCTGAAGCCGCAGAGCGGATTTTATTATTTCGAGGATTATCTCCTTTTCGCGCTCGGAGCGTCCGTTCAGTTTGCGCAGTATCTGCATTGTGGGCGCGTCTATTCCGAGAGTATCGTCATTTTCGTCAGTAAATATATCACTTATTGAAACGCCCATAGCGGCGCAGATTTTTTCCAGCATAGAAACCGAGGGATTTGCTTTTCCGCGTTCAAGCTGTCCGTAATAAGAGGTGGTAATTTCGGCGCGGAGAGCGATTTCCTCCTGGGTAAAATGATTTTCAAGCCGCAGCCGCCGCAGCCGTTCGCCGTATGGAAACCCTGTTTTCAACACAATCACCTCTTTAATATATTGTAAGACATTATTCTAATTATCACAATATAATATAATAACTATTTTTCAGTTAATATACTATTGACATTTGGGAAAATGCGTGCTATAATGAAATTGCGGCGAAAGCCGACAAAAATTTCGGAGGGAAATTATGAAAAAAACCTTTACAGAGATAGTAAAAGGGCTCGTAATTGCCGGAGTTATCATTGGGTGTTTTGCCTCAATAATTGTAGCAATAGGTCTTAAAAATTTTTGGGTATTCTTAGGCGGTGTATTTGCAACAATTATTGTTTTTTCGGCTATGGGAATGATGACTGAAATTTCTCAAAACATCGCCAAATGCGGAGAAATGCTTGATAAACTTGTTAATGGCAACCAACAGAACAATGAAGCTCCCGCAACCGCGGCAGACAACGCGCCAAATCCGTTGCCTGCCCCGCCCGCCGATTTGCCGCACCCGGCGAATAATGATGAACAAACGCCCCAAAAATGTTGGTTTTGCTCCAAATGCGGCGAGCAAAACGCCCCGGAAGTTCAGTTTTGTACACATTGCGGTCAGCCGCGCCTTTCAAAGCCGCAGGAATAATAACTCTTATCGACGTTAAGAAAGCCCCGGATGCAAGGAAGAGCCCTGTCAACTAGCCTTTGTGGCTGTTGACAGGGCTCTGACGAAGCAGGCGGGGTTTTCTTTTTTTGCGTTTTCTGCCAAAATTGTGTAAATCCCCTTGCAAAATGTTGAAAAATGTGGTATAATTATTGTGTATTATTATATTGCTGCCGTGTAAGGCAGAAAAGAGGTTAATTTATGGATACTATGAAAGGTATGAAAAGGACCTGCTATTGCGGCGAGGTCACGCTTGATATGAAGGAGGTCACTGTCGGCGGTTTTACGCAGAGAGTGCGCGACAAGGGCGGCATTATATTTATCGACCTCCGCGACAGAACTGGTATTGTTCAGCTTGTGTTTGACGACACCGTTGAAAAAACCGTTTTCGAGAAGGCAAAAACCGTCCGCGGCGAGGACGTTCTGATGATAAAAGGCACGGTTCGCCCTCGCGAGAGCGTAAACAAGGATATTAAAACCGGCAATCTTGAAATTCTCGTGTCGGAGCTCAGAATTCTCTCCAAGGCGCAGACTCCGCCGTTCGAGATAGTTTCCGACACCAAAACCAACGAGGAATTACGCTTAAAATACCGCTATCTTGACCTGCGCAGAAAGCCGCTTCAGGACAACCTTATCATGCGCCACAACATCGCAAAATGCGCGCGCGAATATTTCTACGAGAACGGTTTTCTGGAGATTGAAACTCCCATGATGATAAAATCCACGCCCGAGGGCGCGAGAGATTACATCGTCCCGTCACGGGTGCATAACGGAAAATTTTACGCGCTGCCCCAGTCGCCGCAGATGTATAAGCAGCTTTTGATGATTTCGGGATTTGACAGATATATCCAGCTTGCGAGGTGCTTCCGCGACGAGGATCTCCGCGCCGACAGACAGCCCGAGTTTACGCAGATAGACCTTGAAATGTCGTTTGTGGACGTGGACGATATTCTCGAAATGCTCGAGGGGTTCGTAAACCGTTTGTATAAGGAAATTCTCGGCGTGGATATAAAGCTCCCGCTTCCGCGGCTGACATACGACGAGGCTATGACGCGCTACGGCTCGGACAAGCCCGATACCCGTTTCGGTATGGAAATAACCGACATTTCCGATATTGTGAAGGACACCGATTTTGCGGTATTTAAAGACGCTGTTTCAAACGGCGGCTCGGTTCGCGGAATTGTCGCGAAAAACGCGGCTTCGACGCTTACGAGAAAGGAAATCGACAAGCTTGTAGAATTCGTCAAGGGCATCGGCGCAAAGGGCTTGGCGTATGTGCGCTGGGTTGACGACGCGCCGTCCTGCTCGTTCGCAAAGTTTATGAAGGAGGGCGAGCTTGAGGGTATTCTGAAGGCTCTCGGCTGCGAAAAGGGCGATGTTGCTCTGATAGTCGCGGATAAGGATAAAATCACCCTCCCGACGCTCGGCGCGCTTCGCCTTAAGGTCGCAAAACAGCTTGATATTATCCCCGAGGGCTGGAATTTCCTGTGGATAACGGAATTCCCGTTCTTCGAGTATGATGAGGAAAGCGGAGAATGGCTTGCTATGCACCACCCGTTTACCATGCCCATGGACGAGTGCATTCCGTATCTTGACACCGACAAGGCTAAGGTCCGCGCAAAGTGCTACGATCTTGTTTTAAACGGCGTGGAGCTGCTTTCGGGGTCTATCAGAATTAACGATCCCGAGCTTCAGCAGCATATGTTTGAAATGCTTGGTATGACCGACGAAGAAATCGCCGCAAAATTCGGATTTCTGGTTGACGCGTATAAATATGCCGCTCCTCCGCACGGCGGCGCGGGAATAGGTCTTGACAGACTTGCAATGCTTATGTGCGGCTGCGACAGCCTGCGCGATGTGGTGGCGTTCCCGAAGGTTCAGAACGCTTCCGAGCTTATGAGCGAGGCTCCGTCGGGCGTGTCCGAGGAGCAGTTGGCGGAGCTTGGAATTGCAATTGTAAACAAGGAAACCGATTAACAGCAAATTCTTGCAGGGGGAAATATGGATAAGCGGGAATACAAGGAATTAAGCTCTCAGGCGGCAAACGGCGACGCAAAGGCGTTTTCGCGGCTGTACGAGAAGATATACCGCCCGATGTACTACACCGCGTTTTACACGCTGGTAAGCGACAGCGACGCTATCAACGCCGTTCAGGGGGCGGCTCGCGACGGGTTCAAGGCGATAGGTCATCTCCGCAGCGAGGAGGCTTTTTGCGTGTTTATGATGAAAACTCTCTGCGCGAGGATAAAGACCTTTTTCAAGGAATACGGGCGCGATCCCGAAAATCAGGATTACCGCATAGAGGAAAAGCAGATGTTTTTCGAGCTTGAAAACGCCGACAGACTGTGCGCGGTGATGTACGTTGCGGGGAGGTTCACTCCCGAGGAAATTTCGCAGTTTTCGGGAATGTCGAAGGCGACGGTCAAAAAACGGCTTGCCCGCGCGCTTGATTATCTGGGTCTTGATGAATAACTGATTTGTATTATTTGTTCTTTTAATTTCTGAATGGGGTGAAACAATGACAGTTGGGGAAATGCGAAGGCTTATGGTCCGCAAGGTCGTGCCTGAAAACGTTGTTCCGCAGAATATAATCGATTTTCTGATCGATGAAACCGCCGAGCTTCCCGAGCCCGACGCGTTCACGTTTTTAAATCGTCTGAGAACTCTGGGGATAGGCAGCGCGGATTTTCTGTACCTTATGGAGGGGTGCGGCGCGCCGAAGGCGGC
>CANRIQ010000017.1 GCA_947630655.1 uncultured Clostridia bacterium
CTCGATTATAATGCCCTTTCTGCGGGAACGCCCCGTTGTGTTCTCGATATTCTCCTCAACGGACGGCACGGGGGTGTGCTGCTCGCGCATAACGCGCAATTGCTCTTCCTTGATGCGCTGAATAATCTTCGACATCGCAACGCCACCGTAACCCACCGCCGCGTACAGATCGTCCACCGAGCCTAAATGCGCGCGTTCCGCCGCCTGCTCCAAAATCTCGTTTTCAAGCGGAATGCCGTTCCTGCGGAATTCCCGCTCCAGCTCCTCGCGTCCGCAGGCTATGTTCTCCTCGCGGCGTTCCTTCTTGAACCACGAGCGGATTTTCCCCTTTGCCTCGGTAGTTTTTGCAATTTCCAGCCAGTTTCTGTTCGGACCATAGGTCGGTGAGCCACTGGTGAAAATTTCCACAATATCTCCCGTTTTGACCTGATAATCAAACGGCACCATTCTCCCGCCGACCTTCGCGCCCGTCATCTTGTTTCCGACCTCTGTGTGAATAGCGTAAGCGAAGTCGATAACGTTCGCCCCGAGCGGCAGCGTGAAAACGTCCCCCTTCGGCGAGAATACAAACACCTCGTCCTGCGCGAGATCGTTCTTTATAGCGTCGGCTATCTGCTCTACGTCGTCAGCCTCCTGCTGGCGTTCGATAAGCTCCCTTATCCAGTCAAAACGCTTTTCCCCCGCGACATTGCCTTTAAGCCCCGCCTTGTACTTCCAGTGCGCCGCGATGCCGTACTGCGCGGTGTTGTGCATTTCCACCGTGCGTATCTGCACCTCGAACGGTATGCCCTCCTTGCCGATAACCGTCGTGTGAAGCGACTGATAACGGTTGGGTTTGGGTGTTGCTATATAGTCCTTGAACCTGTACGGAATGGGGCTGAACAAATCGTGTATTATTCCGAGAACATTATAGCACTCGATGACCGACTGCACGATAATTCTTACCGCGTAAATATCGTAAATCTCGTCAAACGGCTTGTTTTTGACGTACATTTTCTTATAAATCGAGAAAATCGACTTTACGCGCCCGTTAATTATCGGTTCGGGCTTGATGTCAGAGGTTCTCGCGCGGATACGCGTGATTATCGTGTCGATAAAGCTGTCGCGCTCCTCCTTATGAATGTCAAGCAACCGTTCAATTTCCTTACAGCCGTAGGGGTCAAGGTAGTGTATGGCAATGGACTCCATTTCCTCCTTAACGTCGCTCATACCGAGCCTGTGAGCTATCGGCGCGTAGAAATTCATCGTTTCAAGCGAAGTTTTGCGCTGCTTCTCGGGAGGGCGGGCATAGAGCGTTCTCATATTGTGAAGTCTGTCCGCAAGCTTGATGATAATAACGCGGATATCCTTGCTCATCGCCATAAGGATTTTCCGAATATTTTCCGCCTGCTGTTCCTCTTTGGTATTAAGCGGAACCTGACCTATCTTTGTAACTCCGTCAACCATAAGCGCGACGTCCTCGCCGAATTTCTTCCTTATCTCGTCAAGGGTAACCTCGGTGTCCTCCACAACGTCATGCATAAGCGCGGCGCAGAGGGTGTCGGTGTCCATACAGTAATCCAGCAAAATGGACGCGACAGCCAGCGGGTGGGTAATGTACTTCTCGCCCGAGGAGCGCATCTGCCCCTCGTGCGCCGCGTCCGCCAGATTGTAGGCGCGCATTATCTTATCCACGTCATAAGGCTTTTCGCTCGCCTTTATTTTCTCCATAAGAGAGTCTATTGTAATACTGTCCAAAATGCCTCACTCCGTTCTATTAAGATACTGTATCAGGATAACTCCGCACTAAGCCGCGAAAGCAGCCCCTCGGAAAACAGATCGCGCTTTTCACGCGTTTTGACTATCCTGTAGCCCCCGTTTACAAGCTCCGCCATACCCGCCTCGCAAAACGCGTCCAGCGTAATTCTTAACATGCAATAATTCACCGTGCCGCCGAACACCGCAAGCTCCTCGGCGGTTCTGTCGGGGAAATTCCGCAAAAGGTCGTAGATTTTCTTAAGCTCCTCGCGCGACTGTGGTATAACCCTCGGCAGCAGCCGCTTGTCGCAGCCCTCGCCTCGGCAAATTTCCTCGTAAACCCGCTCTGCCGCAAAAAATCTGTCCTCGGCAAAACCCGCGGGTCGGTAATCCGCAAGCCGCAGCTCCGTCTGAACATTGCCGTTATACTCGTTTTTTACAACGTTTACGGCAACGTCTATCCTGTCGTTTACATTCGCCCGAAACTTCACAAAAGGCAGCCTGAAGCTCACCGCCCGAAGCCTTACCCCGCCGTTTTCGATTTCAAAAGCGGTGTATTTCCCGTCCGACAGCGAACGCTTTGACGCTACCCTGCAATCCCGTATCAGGAAAACCGGCACCTCGTTATGCTCCCCAAACGGCTCTAACAGCGACAGCTTGTCGACGTTTTCGGGGGTAAGCTCACGGGCGGAAACCTCGTTGTCGATTGTAAGAATGTCGTTCGGCATTTTCGGGAAAAATTCCCTCGCGTAGGCGTAAATGCTCTCGGTAAATTCGGGGATTTTATCCTCGGGCAGCGAAAAACCTCCCGCTCCTGGGTGTCCGCCGAATTTTGTAAGCGTTTTTTTGCACTCGACAAGCATTCTGTATATCGAAAAGTCCTCAATGCTCCGCGCAGAACCGCGCGCCTCGCCGTTCTCAGACGAGATTAAAACCACGGGTTTTCCGTATTTTTCCAGAATTCTTGCGCAGACAATTCCGACAACACCGTGATGCCAGCCCTTCCCCGACAGCACAATAACCCGCTGTTTTAAAAGCGTCGGATTTTCCGCTGTCAGCCGCGCAACGTCCGCTAAAATCTTGTCCTCCTCGGCGCGGCGTTTTGCATTCAGCTCCGACAGCTCGGAAGCTAACATACGAGCCGTTTCGGAGTCGTCCTCGCACAAAAGCAGCCTTACCGCCTTGTCCGCGGAATCCATTCTGCCTGCGGCGTTCAGCCTCGGAGCTACGGTATACGCAATGTCGGTGGAGGTTATGTTCTCGGGAGAACGTCCCGCCGACTTGATAAGCTCTGTAAGCCCCGAATTCTGGCAATTTCGGATATTATCAAGCCCTCTTTGGACTATGTAACGGTTTTCACCTTTAAGCGGCATAACGTCCCCGATAGCCGCCGCGCACGCCAGATCCGCATAGCTGTCAAGCACAAAATCCTCGTCGCCCTCGATAGCGATAAGCAGCTTTAAAACCACCTCCGCGCCGCACAAATCCTTAAACGGCGACATATCGTCGGGGCGGTTCGGGTTTACGCAGGCGTCACACACGGGAAGCTCCGCCGAGGTCTGGTGATGGTCGGTAATAACAAGCTCCACACCGCGGTCTTTAAGGTATTTTGCTTCTTCAAACGCCGAAATGCCGTTGTCCACGGTAATGACAAGCTGCGTTCCGCGGTCGGCAATAAGCTTTACGGCGTTCATATTCATGCCGTACCCCTCCGAGCGGTCGGGAATGTAAAAATCAACGTCCGCCCCCTGCGCTTCCAGATAGCTGTACATAATCGCCGCCGCGCACACCCCGTCGCAGTCGTAATCCCCAAAAACGGTGATTTTTTTATCTTCGGCAATCGCCGCTTCGACAACCTCGACAGCCCTTTTCATATCGCTCATTAAAAACGGGTCGGACAATCGCTCGCAGGAAAAAAAGCTCCTTGCCGCGTCAAGCGATACAATCCCGCGGCTTAGGAGAATTTTCCCCAGAAACGCGCCGAATTCCCTTACAACCTCGTTGTCGGGCGGCACGGGGGATTTGGAAATTATCCACCTTTTCAAGTCGTTTTACCCCTTAAACGGAAAGCTCCGCTTTTTCGCCGAGCAATGCCTTGTTTTCCTCAAGAATAGGGTTTATAAACTCGTTAAGGAATTCCTCCGTCTGCTCGGGAGCGCGTCCGACATAGTTCCCGGGCACAAGCAGCTTTTCAATCTCTTCCTTGGTGATTTTAAACGCGGGATCGCCCGCAATTCTTTCGACGAGGTCGTTGTCGCCGCCCTCTTTAACCTTTTTAGCCGCCGCGTGGGAATGCGTTCTCAGCAGCTCGTGAAGCTCCTGCCTGTTGCCGCCGTTTTCCACCGCGCGCATCATTATATTTTCGGTCGCCATAAACGGGAGCTTGTTCATAAGGCGGCGGCGGATCATCTCGGGGTAAACCTGTATACCGTCGGTAATATTCATCATAATGTTCAAAATCGCGTCCACAGCAAGGAAACCCTCTGCCACGGAAACGCGCTTGTTCGCGCTGTCGTCAAGGGTTCTCTCAAACCACTGCGTTCCCGCCGTAAACGCGGGGTTAAGCGAATTTATCATAACATATCTTGCAAGCGAGGTAATTCTCTCGCTGCGCATGGGGTTGCGCTTGTACGGCATCGCCGAAGAGCCTATCTGGTTCTTCTCAAACGGTTCTTCCATTTCCTCAAAATTCTGCAAAAGCCGCAGATCGTTCGAGAATTTCGAGCAGGTCTGCGCTATCCCCGAAAGCGTCGAAAGCACCGCGCTGTCAACCTTTCTCGAATAGGTCTGCCCGCTTACGGGAACGCACGCCGAAAATCCCATTTCCTCGGCAATCATCTTTTCAAGCTGCTTTATTTTCGCGCTGTCCCCGTGGAAAAGCTCCTCAAACGAAGCCTGCGTGCCCGTCGTCCCCTTCTGCCCGAGGAGCTTCAAGCCGCTTATCCTGTAGCAGACCTCCTCGTAGTCCATAAGAAGCTCGTTTAACCAAAGCGTCGCACGCTTTCCGACGGTGGTGGGCTGGGCGGGCTGAAGATGAGTATAGGCAAGACACGGCATATCCTTATATTTTTCCGCAAACGCCGCAAGATTTGCCATGACGTTCACAATTTTCTTCTTAACAAGCGTCAAAGCGTCCCGCATAACTATTATATCCGTGTTGTCGCCGACATAGCAGGAGGTGGCCCCCAAATGGATAATTTTCGCGGCGTTCGGGCATTGCAGCCCGTAGGCGTAAACATGGCTCATAACGTCGTGGCGAACCTCTTTTTCGCGCTTTTCGGCGTCCTCGTAATTGATGTCGTTTACGTGAGCCTCAAGCTCCTCCACCTGCTCCTTTGTAACGTTAAGCCCGAGTTTCATCTCGCCTCTTGCGAGAGCAACCCACAGCCTTCTCCAGGTTGTGAATTTCTTCTCCGCCGAGAAGATGTACTGCATTTCGCGGCTTGCATAGCGCGTGCAGAACGGGCTTTCATATGTTTTACGGTCTTTTTCCATAACAAACAGCTCCTTTTGTGTACGAATAACTATTCATTTTACATTGTATCACAAAAAACCAAAATATACAATACCCATAACCGACATTCTTTGACTTTACGGACAAATTCCCGCTGTTTTTCGGCAATTTTAACAATATTATATCCATAATTTTGTAACTTATGACAATTGATAGTTCTAACAAGCCGTACAAGTTCATAAACTAGCCTAAAAAAGATAATCGGAGGTAAGACATATGAAGGTTTCAAAAAAGTCGTTAAAACTTACGTTGTCACTTATCGGGTGTTTTGTGCTGCTGGCGGTATGCGCGAGGATAACCGAACGCGCTTTGCCAACCTCGGCAAATGTGTCCGAAAAGCCCGTTATCGTGCTGGATGCGGGTCACGGGGGGTTGGATTCGGGAGCTGTCGGCGTTACGGGCGTTCTCGAAAAGGACGTAAATCTCTCGGTGGTGCTGGCGTTGCGGGAAATGCTTACGATGTCGGGCTTTGAGGTCGTTCTGACGCGTGACAGCGATATTTCAATCTACGACCCCGGAGTCGAGGGTATCAGAAATCAAAAGCTGAACGACATGGACAATCGTCTGAAGATAATTCAGAGTTATCCCGACAGCATATTTTTATGCATACATCAGAACAATTTCACCGACCCGCAGTATTTCGGCGGGCAGATGTTCTACAATAACAACAACCCGAAAAATCTCGCTCTCGCGCGGATAATGCAGAACAAATTTGCCGAGCTTCAGCCCGGAAACGACCGCGAGATAAAGCTTACCGGAAACGAGCTGTTTTTGCTGAAATCGAACCCCAATCCGTCGCTGATGATAGAGTGCGGTTTTCTGTCAAATCCCGACGAGGAGGCGAAGCTGTCCACATGGGAATACCGCCAGCAGGTCGCGTTTACGATCTACGGCGGGCTTATGGAGTTCCTCGACTCAGATACGGGAGGAACCGAGACCGGAAGCCTTATCCGCGAATAAAAACTGCCCCCACCGAAAAAGTGGGGGCAAAATCTATGGTGTCTTGCTGCTTTTTAAGCTTTAATTACTTCTTGGAACGCTTCTTCAGCACCGCGCAAGCTGCTGCGCCGCCCGCAAGCAATACCACAGGAATCATAGAATAAATGATACCGGTGCCCGGGTTGCTGTCGGAAGGCTTGCTTTCGGAAACGGAAGGCTCGGAAGAGCTGTCTGTGCTGTCCGAAGGCTCGGAGGGCTCGGCTGCCTGATCCTGATAAACAAGAGCATAAGTCGAGAATTTGTCGGTTTTGAAGGTGATTGTTCCGGGATCGTTGTCAAGATCCTCAAGAACGGTTTCAACGCCGTCATGAACACGAATCATGCAGTAAACTCTGTCCTTGCCGAACAGATCGCCGGGGATATCAACTACAAGCGTAACCTCGCCGTTGGTTTCGGTGATTTGAGTTTCATTTCTGCCAACGGTTGCATAGAGAGTGATGTCAAAATATCTGCCGAGGGTGTAATCGGATTCCTTGATAACGTCCTCAACTACGTTTACATCAGCCGTCGGAATAGCCTTATCATCGCCCTTGACGTTAAGTGTAACCGCAACATCAGCATTGCCGATGTCTTCAAGCTCTGCATCGGAGAAAATCATGCTTACAAGGCTCTCGGTTGAGGTGGAAATAGCGGTGTGAGGAACGTCCTCGTCGATCTGAACGTCGGTCGTGGTGTTCTCGGCTACGACCTCGGAAGGATCAGCGGGCACGGAGGGAGTAGGTTCGGGCTCGGGATCAGGCTCGGGATCGGGCTCGGGAGTGGAGGAAGTAGACGGAGTGGAGGAGGAAGAAGACGAGCTGCTGTCGCTGTCACTATCGCTGTCACTGCTGTCACCGCCGCTTGTGCCGGGGTCGGTAGCTTCGGTCTTGGTGTATTTCGCGCCACACCCACATGTGTATACATTGCCTTCGCCGTCATTTGTAAAATTATGGGTATGCGATTTCTTGCACTGTTCGCATGTAACCTCGCTGTTGGTCGGGTCGCTTGTTCCGGAGGTTTCTGTTACATAGGAATGCTTCTCAGTAACTTCACTCTTTTCAGTACAGTCACCCTCACCGACACATTTTTTCGTGTGATTTTGCTCATTGCTTTCATTATACTCATATTTATGCTCGTGTGCCTTAGCAGGCATTTCTGCGCCGCAAACGTCGCACTTGGTGTCATCGCCGGTTGCGTTTACGTGGTTTTGATGCTGGTGGTTGCAGCCCTCAGCGGTGCATACGCCGTTGCTGTATGTGTGATCTTCATCTACTGAATAAGTGCAATCCGGTGTTGCGCACTTTTTGGTGTGCTGCTTGTCGTCATTTTTATCCGTGTATGTGAAATTTGTATGCGAATCGTCATGTGTAACCGTCGCAGGTTCTTTAGCTACTTTATAAGTGCCGCCGCAGCCCTCGCAGGTGTATGTTGTTTCGGTGTCGCTTTCCGACTGGGTAAAGTTGTGGGTATGTCCACCTTTAGCACCGCAATCTTTGCAAGCCATCTCAGTAAGAGCTGCATTGGCTGCGGCTTCATCTGCCCATGTCGTACCCTGTCCGGTATAATCATGAGGAGAATGTTCCTTTCCGCAAGTCTTGCAAGTTCCGTTGTTATCGCTCCAATCGTGTGTACATTCCTTACTACAATTCTTGCACGTACCTGTTTTATCAGTCCAATCGTGTTCTTGTGTTTTTTTGCAAGTATTGCATATTTCGTTATCACCATTATCTGTAAATACGTGCGTACATTCTTTTCCGCATGTATTACATTTACCGTTAGAAGAGTCATAACCACCTTCATGTTTGCATTCATAATTGCAGGTTGTACACTGACCGGTACCCACTCCCCATATATGCGCTCCGGCTTCATTTTTGCCCTCGCAGCCTTCACCTGCACGAACACATGCATGATAGTGACCCTCTGGAGATGTTGTCCAATCTTCTGACCAATCGTGACCACTATCTGTATTTCCTTCGTCATTTACTATTGTATGTCCCGCATTTTGCGGTGCTTCAGCAGCTGCCAATATGTTCATGCGTACAATCGCAGCAGGAACACTTGCGAATACCGCCAGAGCAGCCACCAGCGATACCGCGCGTTTGCTTAGTTTTGTGAACATAATTCACAACCTCCCTAAATATTATGTATTTAGCAGGTTTTTTCCTGCCATGTTTGAATTATATCACAACTTTTTTTCGTTGTCAAGTAGTTTTTGAGTAAAATTTCAAAAAATTGTTTAATTTTTCTTAAACTATAGTTGATTAAATTTTGTTTTAATTTGAGTTATACTATAATTACAATATTCCATGAGGAGGTTTATTATTTTGGACGATCAAATGGCTTGTGTAGGGAAACGAATTTCCGATTTGCGGAAATCTTACGGCTACACACAGGAAAAATTAGCAGAAATGGCAGAAATTTCCATTCAGTTTTTGGTACAAATTGAACACGGTCAAAAAACAATGAAGGTCGGAACACTGCGAAAGCTGTCGGCTGCGCTGTCGGTAAGCTCGGATTACATCATAAACGGCGCGGAAGCGTACTCCGAAAATCCCGAGATAAACGCCATTTTATCGACCTTATCCGACGGAAACCGCCGGCGTGCCGCCGGAATTCTTAAGATTTTCGCGGAAGCCGCACGACAGAGCAGTTAAGACGTATATGAAAAGAAGGTACAGCATGCGGCGGTACCCTATATTTTTATCTCCATTCCGATATTTTCTACAGTAAAAAACGCGCGCGGACAAATTTTGCCCGCGGTTTTTTGTATTCGTCAACCTTTACTCTTTGTGACAATCTATATCACTAAACACTGTAAACTCTAAAACAAGGCAAATCGCCCCGCCCGCGAGATAGCAAATCAGGTCTTTTACGTCGAACGTTCCCCCGACGATTATCGACAGCACCGAGCCTTTTCCGAGCAGGTCGGACAGCGGCGTAAGCTGCAAAAGCTCCACCGCAAACGCGAAGGCTGTAACAAACGGCGAAAGATAGCGCGGCTTTTGTGTGAGGAATATCCTCGCGAAAAAATACACGCACATCACCGCGAGAACGTCCCCGAGATACGGGCGCACAAACCCGTCGTGTACGAACAGCGCGATGAGAATTTCCGCGGCGAGGATTGCTAAAAATATTCCCGCGAAAACGGCTTTTTTGAGTTTAGGAGTCATTTTTTCTCGTTTTCTCCCGTAATTGCGCGAAACGCTCCGCCAAGCGTGTCCGCGCCGATAATTTTTATCCCGTAATCGGTTTTTTTCGACAACGCCCTGAACGAATTTTTCGGGATAACGCATTTTGTAAACCCGAGCCTTGCGCCCTCTTTAACGCGCTGTTCCGCATGAGATACAGCGCGGATTTCGCCGCCTAAGCCGACCTCCCCGAAAACCATAAGCTCCGCGGGCAAAACCTTGTCGCAAAGCCCCGAATACAATGCCATTGCCACCGCGAGGTCTGCGGCGGGTTCGTCAATGCGAAGTCCCCCGACGATGTTTACATATACGTCAAGACCCCCGAACGCAAAGCCCATGCGCTTTTCCAGCACCGCCAGCAGCATATAAAGCCTGTTGTAATCAAACCCGTTTGCGACTCTGCGCGGGCTTTGAAGGCTTGATTTTGTCACCAGAGCCTGAACCTCCGCTAAAATCGGTCTTGTGCCCTCGACAGTGCAGATTACAGCACTTCCCGAAACGTTTGCAAGCCGCCCCGAGAGCATCATTTCCGAGGGATTTTCAACCTGCGATAAACCGCTGTCGTCCATCTGAAAAACGCCTATTTCGTTTGTCGAGCCGAACCTGTTTTTTATCGCGCGGAGTATTCTGTAGCTCATCTGCTTTTCGCCCTCGAAATACAGCACGGTATCGACGATATGCTCCATGATTTTCGGACCCGCTATCCCGCCGTCCTTGTTTACATGGCTTACTATAAAAATAGGTATCTCCTCGCTTTTCGCAAGGCGCATAAAGGCGTTTGTGCATTCGCGAACCTGCACGATGCTGCCCGCGGCGGAGGTGAATTCCGAAGAGGTTATCGTCTGAATTGAGTCGATTATGACAATTTCGGGCTTGTTTTCGCGGACAGCCCCGACAATGCTCTCGCAGCTGTTGTTGGACGCCAGAAACAGGTTATCGCATGAAACGCCGAGCCGCTCCGCGCGAAGCTTTATCTGGCGTTCGCTTTCCTCGCCCGAGACGTAGAGAATGGTGTGGTCATTGCCCATAAATCCGCAAATTTGCAGCAGAAGCGTTGATTTTCCGATGCCCGGGTCGCCGCCGACAAGCACCAGCGAGCCCTTCACCAGTCCCCCGCCCAGAACCCTGTCAAGCTCGGACAAACCCGTGCCGTAGCGCGTTTCGTCGATGTAGCTTATCTCGGAAAGCCTGCTGTATTTGAATTCGCCGAGCAGCTTATTTTTATTTCCG
This sequence comes from uncultured Clostridia bacterium, assembly GCA_947630655.1. GTDB lineage: Bacteria > Bacillota > Clostridia > Oscillospirales > Ruminococcaceae > CAG-115. Next base: position 10,648 of record CANRIQ010000017.1, read on the forward strand.
GAATAACGCTCGGCGGAGGTTTCCTCGAGGGTGTTCCACGCGCCGCAAAACGGGCATTTTCCGTTCCATTTCGAGCTTTCCCCGCCGCATTCGCTGCACACAAAAACAGTCTTGTTTTTAGCCAAAATTATCACCATCTCATATTAAAATATAACTATATTTTAACATATAAGTTTTAACTTGTCAACCTCAGTATTTTTTAACCGTGAAGCTGCTCCCGTCGGACACAAGACCGAAATTCGACATTTCGGGGTAGGACAGCTCTAAAAGCGGGTCTTCAAACGGCAAATCGGAAATGCTTTCAATGTCGAAATCGACGTACAATTCGCCCGAAATTTCCCCGCCCGAAATTTCTCGGTAGGGAAAATCAAAGATTATATCGCTGTTTTTCGGGAAAGCCCCTCCCGCCGCGGGAGAAGCCGTTTCGGACGAAATCGCCTCGCCGCCGCGGTAGATGTTCACCGTAACGGAGGTTATCGTTTTGTCAAGAGAATCGTCAACTTTAACCACAAACCCCAGCGGCTTTTGCCCGGAGAATTTTCCCTCGAGGGAATTTTTCGCCTGAACGCGCGGAATGCTGAAATATGCGAATTTATCCTCGGAAAAATCGCGTTCCGAGACGCTTTCAAGCCATTGCGAAAGGTCGCCGTAATCTCTTCCGAGTTCATCAAAAGTAAGCGAGGACGCGGGTTTTACCGCCGCAAAACCAAGCTCGTAAAACTCCGAAATGTCAAGCTGTTCGATGCTCCCCGCGCGGAAAGCCGAGATGTTGTATTTTGCAATATTGCCTTCGATGTTCCCGAAACACAGCACGAAAAACATTGCCGTAAATTCGCAGAAAAGGGCTTTCCAAAGCGGAATTTCCCATATCTGGAAAATTATCATTGTAACAAAAATTAAGGCAAGCAAAATCATAAACCACGAGGTGTAAACGCGAAGTAAGGTCATGCCGAATTCGCCGACGTAAAGGAACATTTTGCAAAGCGCGGTGGCGATTATTCCCAGCGTGAACGCTGAAATCATTATCGTGTAAACCCGTAGTGCAACGGGCTTTTTGTCGTTTTCCCTGCGTTTTACAAAAAGCTGCATTATCATCATGACAAACAGGTTTATCACCGCAATAGCGCAAAGCTCGAAAAAGCCCTTTCGCGCAAATTCGGAGTAATTCACCGCTTTTTCGGCGATTTTCGCAATATTGCTTATTTGTATAACCGTGTAAATCAGATAAAATACGCATATCGGCGATACCGCAAAATACGCGATAACAGGGGGCATTATCCTGTACGCGGGAGCAGCGTCGGAATGCGGGGCGGCGGGGTTCGTCATAGAGCGCAGCGCGCCGAAAAGATACATTGAAACAGGCACTGCAAAGAGTAATTCAACGATATACAAAAACGAAAATCTCGGGAAAACGCCGAAAATATTTTCTACCGTTTTTTCAAAATTCGCATCGGACGACGCCAACAGCAACACCACGACTATCGTCAGCGGCACCGCGATAACCAGTCCCGCCAGCGCGAACAGAATATTTTTTGCGCGTTTCGCGCCCCTGAACACCGAAAATGCCGCAATCGGCTGGTCGATAAAACGCTCGAACGGACGCTCGAAAACCGCCAGCATTGCGTCTAACACAAAGTGCTTTCCGAACGGCTCTGCGCCGCTTATTACAAGCATTAAATAAAGATCCAGAATAAACGAAAACGCCGCCGCCAGAAAGCAGATAAGCCCGCTTGCGGAAAAAACCGGGACAAGGCAGAATAACTCCGAAATTCCCAGTATAAGAACGTCTCCCGCCGAGAAACGAATTCTTTTGAACCGCGCGAAAACGGCTATCGAAATTCCTACAAGAGCCCAGAAAATTCCGCCCCAGAGCCCTCCGAAATATCTTACACAAAAATGCGTGAACACGAACGACAGCGCGAACATCACCCACGCGAAAACCGCGTCATGAACGGGAATTGTGCGGGTTTCCGTGCGCTGCGAAGAAACATTATTTTCAGTGTTTTCCATTTTAATCCTCGCTTTCCTCATCGACAAATTCCAGCAAATCCCCCGGCTGACAATCAAGCGCGCGGCAGAGCTTATCAAGCGTTGAAAAACGTATCGCCTTGGCTTTTTCGCGCTTCAGCACCGAGAGATTTGCGGGGGTGATGTCTATCATTTCCGCAAGCTCGTTTGACGAGATTTTGCGTTTCGCCATTATAACATCAAGATTTACAACAATCATTTCACAGCACCTCAAACGGTAAAATCATTTTCCTCGCGAATTTCGACAGCCTGCCGAAAGCAATTCTTCACAACCCGCAAAATTACTCCGAAAAATCCCGCCGCAAAAACGATTGCAAACGCAAACGGGCGCAAAATCGAAAAATAAATGAAAATCGCCGCCACCGCAAAACAGCAGTAGGAAATAACCCGCAGCATAATCACGTTTTGCATGATAAACGGGTTGTTTTTGCGGATATTGTTAAGCAGAATATCAAGGCACACCAGCGCGCACACGGCGGGCGGCACGCACGCGTAAAGCGTTATAAGCAACGGCAAAACGACCGTTTCATCATCTATCTCCCGGCTGTACCCCAGCACCAGCCTCGGCGCGAGAATACAGCATGCCAGCAGCCCCGCATAGCAGATTTTTATGATTATCTGCGACAAAATTATCGATTTATCCTTGTGCTCCATAAAAATTCCTCCTATAAAAGCTATGCTCTTATTTTAGCACAATTTTTCTCCTTTGTCAATAGATTTTTATCGAAAAACAATAAAAATTTATCAAAAAACATTTTTGTTCTTTTGGCGGACAATTCGGCATACAATTAGACAAGTAGTATTGGGGGGAGCTTTATGGGATTACGCGAAAAGCTTATCGAATTCGAGGAAAACGCCTCGCGGCAATGCAACGTTACATTAAGCGTTGACGGAGGCATAAAAAACGGCGCGGAGCTCTGTGTGGAAAACTGCCGCTGCGTGAAGCAATGCGACGAAAATTTAATCGTGCTGTCGGTTTTCGGAATGGATATACACGTCGTGGGCGCGCCGCTTATTTTTGAAAATTTCGGCGTGGGAAGCGTTCGGATAACGGGAAAAATTCACTCGCTGACCTTCGAGGAGGGCGGTAGCAAATGAAATCAAAAAACAACGGTCTGTACTTCGGGAGCGTAGCCTTCACGGGGCTTGGCGGGTTTCGCGAGAAAATGGTATCGCAGCTTCTGGCGGAGGATATTCAGGTTCGGAACATCGAATTTTCGGGAGTGGAGGTAAAAGGCGAAGTTTCCCCGACGGATTATTACAAAACCGCCGAGATTGCCCGAAAAAACGGCGTAAGAATACGCTCGGGAAAACGCCGCGGACTGTATTTCGCGCTTTCGCGGCGGCGCAGGAGAATAGGGCTTTATGTGGGGCTGCTGGTGTTTATGCTGACCCTCACGCTTTGGCAGACGAGGGTTCAGAGTATTTCCATTGAGGGGGACGTGTCGCAGGCGCAGATTATGTCGATACTCGAGGAATGCGGGATTTTTCACGGCGCGCATATCGAAAAGCTGAACACCTCCGCGGCGGAATACCGAATTATGCTGGAGGTGGACAACTGCGCGTGGGCGGACGTGTCCTGCACGGGCTACCGCGTGAATGTCCGCGTGGAAAAAGGCACGGAAATGCCCGAGCTTGAAACCTCCGAGCCGCGAAATCTTGTAGCCTCCCGTCCCGCGCAGATTGTAAGCCGAATTGTGCGGCGGGGAGCGGGTACAGCCGATGTCGGAAGCGGCGTGAACACGGGAGATTTGCTTATCTCGGGGACGGTTTTCGACGGCAAGGAAAATATTCTCACCGTCCGCGCCGAGGGCGAGGTTATCGGCGAATGGCAGGAGAGTGCCGAGTTTTTTGTGCCGTACAACGAAACGATAAATTCCCCCGAGGGCGAAAAAAAGACCTTCAAGTATCTTGTTATCGGAGAGGACGTTTACCCGCTGTTTTTCGGGAAAGCCGAGGCGGAAAACTCCGTATACTCCGAGGAGACCTCGGCTGTAAAGCTTTTCGGCGAGGAAACTCCCCTGAAGCTCCGCGTAGGAACCTACACCGCCTATGTTGAAAAGAACATAACAAGAAGCCCCGAAACGGCTGTTTCGGAGCTCAAAAAACAACAGGAAAACTACGAGGCGAATTTCCTCTCGGACATAGAAATAGTAAACTGCGAGGAAAAATATTTCCCCGAGGAAAACGGCGTGCGGCTTGTCATTTCGTACACCCTGCGCGGGGACATTGCAAAGCCCTCTCCGATAGAATTCGGGAACACAAGCGACCCCGTTCAGCCCGAAAGCTGAGCGATTTTCGCCTGAATTCGCTTGTACTCGGGCGAGATAAGCGACGCGCCCTTTTGCTTTAAGTACACCTCTGCGGCAAGCTTGTTGAAAAAAATCTTACCGCCGAAAAAGCGTTCCATTTTGCGTATAATATCGTAGTTGTAAACCGTCGACAAAAACATCAGCTTTTCACGCTCGGTGGAATTTTGTTCAAGCCCTCCCATAAGCAAAAAATCATACATAGTATTAAGCACCATTACAACGTCCGCAGGCGGAAATTCTCCGCTTGTAACCGCCTCGCAAAGCCCGAGCGCGTCCATAATCCGCGCCGTATCTCCCGCGCGCAGCCACACCGCCCTGTCGTAAACGTACAACGCCCTGCAAAGCGACTCCTTTACCCTTGCGTCGCAATGGCAGCGCATTACAAGCAGCATTCCGCGCCGAAGATTTTTGTCGGGTTCTATGGGACAATTTCCCACCGCAAAACGGGTTGTTTCATGATCCAAACGCGCCGCGTCCGTAAACGGCGCGTTTTCCACGTTCAGGCAATGTGCAAGAATTTCCGCGGCAGTCTGTTTTAAAGCGGGAAACCCCCGCACCAGCCGCTCGAAAAAGTTGGTTGTATAGCTCGGAGAAACGTATCTCCCGCCTTTTGAAAGAAATTTCTTGATTATCCCGAGAACGTATTCCAGAGCCGCTCCAGCCATATTCCAGTCGTTCTGAGAACGTATTTTGTCAACGCATTCTTCAAGATAACGATCCCAGTTTTCGGTATCCTTAAGCCGCAAAATCCCAGCCACCATAAGACCGCAGCGGCTCTCGAAATCGGCAGGATATAAGTCCAACGCTCTCGAAAATGCCGCGAACGCCCCGACAAAATCCCACTTTCCCAGAAACTCCGAGCCCTTAGCGCATTCCTCGCGGCACTCCGAAAGACCGTAGACGTTTTCTCCCGCGTCGTCCTCGTCGATAAGCTCGGAAAGATCCGCCTCCAGCACAAGCTCGTCGGGGATTGAAGCCTTAAGTCCCGACAAAAGCTCCTCGCGCGCCTCGGCATAGGAAATATGAGTACCGCACACGCAGCAAAATCCGCTGTCGAAATCGCTGTCAAGCATAATCATTCGCTCGCATTTCGGGCAGACGCAGTATTCAAGCATTATCTCACCTCGGTCTTGCAGTTAAAAATTACCAAATCATTCAATTCGCCAGTCAACAGGCTCAATGCCGTTATTTTTGAGGAATTCATCGGCTTTCCTGAAATGTCCGCACCCGAAAAAGCCGTTATACGCCGAAAGCGGGCTCGGGTGAGCGCACTGAAGCACCAGATGCCGCGGCTCGGTGATAAGACGCGCCTTTGAGCGCGCGTTGCCGCCCCACAGCAGAAAAACAATCGGCTGTTCGCGCTGATTTAACAGCTCTATCACGCGGTCGGTGAGTATCTCCCAGCCGTGACCGCGGTGTGAATTAGGACTCCCCTCCCGCACGGTAAGCGAGGTGTTCATTAAAAGAACGCCGTTTTTCGCCCACGCGGTGAGCTCGCCGTGCGGCGGTATCGGAAGCCCCAGCTCGTCATGAATTTCCTTGAAAATATTCTGAAGAGACGGCGGAGGCGGCGTACCCCGTTTCACCGAAAAGCACAACCCGTGCGCCTGACCTGCCCCGTGATACGGATCCTGCCCGAGAATAACGGCTTTCACGCTGTGGTAAGGGGTGTATTTCAGCGCGTTGAAAATATCCTCCATGGGCGGGTAAATCCTGCGGGAATTGTACTCCGCTATCAGAAACCTCCGCAGCTCCTTATAATAATCCTTTTGAAACTCGTCCGCCAAAAGCTCGTCCCAGTCGTTGCCAATATGTACCATTTTATCACTTCTTTTTCGATTTTTTCGGAGAATTTTTGCGTTTAACCTGCTTTCCCCGTTTAGCCTTGCAGGAAAATCCGAAGCTTCCGATTTTCTTGCCGAGTGTGAAATACGTCCCGTGCGCATAAGCGAACAGGTTAGCTTTTTCGATGCAAAGTCTGCCCTTTTCGTCTAGCAATTCCTCGTCAATGTCCACCGCCAGAATATCCGCTAAAAACATATCGTGCGACCCCTGCGGGATAACGTCGAACACCTTGCACTCAAGCGTTATCCGCGATCCCGCAATCTGCGGCGCGGAGATCTTATCGCACGGCAGAGCGGTAAGCTTTTTCTTTGCGAGCTTATCCTCGTTTTTGCCGGATTTTATGCCGCAATAGTCAACCTGCTTTACAAAACCCGACGGCATCATATTCACCGCAAATTCCCCCGACTGCTTTATAATTTCGTAGGAATTGCGCTCGGGGCGCACCGAAATATATAATCTCGGCGGGTCGGAGCTTATTATCCCCGTCCACGCTATGGTAAGCACGGAGGGTTTTTCTAACGTCCCGCAGGACACCAGCACCGCAGGCACGGGCGACAAAAGCGTTCCGCCCTTCCAGACTATTTTTCCCATAAAATTACCCTCTTTCCGAAATACTATTATAATTGTACCACATTGCGGCAATTTTTTCAAGATATTATTGAAATTCAGCAAAAATTATGGTATAATAAAATCATTAAACTTTAAGGAGGAAATTTTATGCCGTTTATCAACACAAAATTCAACGGTGAAATTACCGAAGCACAGCGCGAAAACATAAAATCCGCGCTTGGGACTGCAATGCCGATACTCGGGAAAAGCGAACAATGGCTTATGGTGGGATTTGAACAGAACGTGCCGATGTATTTCCGCGGCGAAAATTCGGGGAAAATCGCGTTTGTGGAGGTGAATTTGTACGGAAACGCGTCCGCCGACGCTTACGAAAAGCTGACGGGCGTTATCACAAAGGCACTCTCCGACACGCTCCGTGTTCCCGCGGATTCCGTTTATGTGAAATACTGTCCCACCGAATACTGGGGCTGGAACGGCAGCAACTTCTGATAAAGCAGCTTCTGACAAACCCTCATAAAACAAAAAACGGGCGGATTAAAACGCCCGTTTTTGCAGTTCAGTCGATCTCAACCGAGATCTTCTCGTTGGCGCGAACCGCGCCCGCGCGCATAACAGTGCGGATAGCCTTTGCGATTCTGCCCTGCTTTCCAATAACTTTTCCCATATCGGAAGGAGCCACCTTTAATTCAATGACGGTCTCTCCATCCTTTTCGGTTTCGGTGACGGTCACTTCCTCCGGGTGTTCCACCAGAGCCTTAGCCATGACT